>JAGNMT010000078.1 GCA_017991025.1 Verrucomicrobiales bacterium | reverse complement strand
AGAGTCAGGCGTGCGACCTTCTGGTTGACCCGGTTGTCTTCCACCAGGAGGACACAGAACCGGCCGTTCTCTCTTGCGCTTCGCACCTCCGGGCTGGGGAGCTTCCTCCGGCTGACAATATCCTCGCAGTCTTTTGCGGGGTGTTCGTAGTCGATTGTGAAAAAGAAGCTGGTTCCCACCCTGGGCGTGCTCTCGAACCAGATTCTTCCTCCCATGAGCTCGACGAGGTTCTTCGAGATCGCAAGCCCCAGGCCGGTCCCGTTGAAACGGCGGTGTTCACTGGTGTCGATTTGCCTGAAAGGGGAGAAGAGGGTCAACCCGGCTTCTTCACTGATGCCGATCCCGGTGTCATTTATCTGAAAGAGCAGTTGCTCCCGTCCCCCTTTGCGGATGCCCTGAACTGTCAGGCTAACTTCACCGGTATCGGTGAATTTGATCGCATTGCTGACGAGATTGGAGAGAATTTGCTTCAGCCGGAGGTCGTCGGCAACAAATGTCTCCGGAAGGGACTCGCAGATCGTGGCGGAAATGGCGATGTGTCGCGAGTCTGCATTTGCTTTATAAACGAGGAGAACTTCCCGGATGAGGCGCTGCAATTCAAAGTTGCGGGGCTTTAACTGCATCTCTTTTGCATTCAACTTTGCGTAGTCGAGGATGTCGTCAAGGATGTTGAGTAATGATTCGGAGGAGCTATGTATCGTCTCGAGGTGTTCTCGCAGCAGAGGGTCGATGTCCATTTCGAGGAGGAGATTCACCATCCCGAAGATTCCGTTCATCGGCGTGCGCACCTCGTGGCTCATGTTGGCGAAAAAGCGTTCCTTTTCGTTGGCCGCTTCGATCACTTCCTGATTCAGTTTTTCAAGTTGCTCCTGTTTTGCAGCCATCGAGGCGACCATTGAACGCACAAAGGCAATAATAGGCAACTCACCGGGTCGCAGGGCGGGAATGCGCTGGGTATGACTCGGGTATTGAATCATGAACTCCGAGACCACCTTTTCGAGTTGCCGGATAGTTTCTTCCGCCCTGCCCGCATCGATCACGAGAGACGGCGGAGCCATGGGGCCGACCGGACGGATCGCCACAGGAGTGGCAATCCGCTGCGTTGGCAGAGGTGTGGGTTTTCCAAAGATCCGCTTCCCTTGTTGCTTCATTTTCAATATTTTCCATTATTATCATAATAAAGCAAGGTTAAGTTTAACGGGCCCTTGCGTTAAGAATGGAAGGGGAGGGGTGATGGTGAACTTCGATTGGCGAAAAATTTGTCCATTTTGCAGGATTTCACCCTATATAGTCGCAGGAAGTCGCCCGTTGGGGCGTTCATTTGCGGAAGTTCCAGAGTCCCTCTTATGAAACATTCTCCCCTCGTCTATTGGCTCATTGTTAGTCTTTTCCTTCATTTTTCTGCTAACGGCGAAGCAGGCGAATCATGGAGCGGGATTTATCCGCATCTCGCCTTTTTTAATGATGAAGGTGAGTGTGGAACCGGAGCGGTGGTGCCGTGGGCTGGCAGTCTCTGGGCTCTCACCTATGCCCCCCATATGCCGAAAGGTTCATCGGATAAACTCTACGAGATCACCCCCGACCTCGTGATCAAGGTGCGCCCGGAGTCAATCGGCGGCACCCCGGCGAACCGGATGATTCATCGAGAGTCAGACCAGCTCTTCATAGGGCCTTATGTCATTGACGGAAAAGGCCTTGTCCGGGTCATTCCCTACTCGGAAATGTTCGGCCGTCCGACCGCGAACGCGAGGCATCTCACTGATCCTGCCGGGAAAATCTACCTCGCCTCGATGGAGGAGGCACTTTACGAGATTGATGTAAAAACGCTCGCCGTCACTTCGCTCTACCGCGATGAACAGGATAATACCCCCGGACCCAAGGCGAATCTCCCCGGATACCACGGCAAAGGTATGTATTCGGGCCAGGGGCGGCTCATCTACGCCAACAACGGGGAACATTCCGACGAAGCCCGGCGTGATCCCTTCGTCGACTCCGGAGTCCTGGCCGAATGGGACGGGAAAAAATGGGAAGTCGTGCGGAGGAATCAGTTCACCGAAGTCACTGGTCCCGGGGGTATTCACGGAAACCCGAATCCGGAGTCCGACCCGGTCTGGAGTATCGGGTGGGATGCCAAATCACTCATACTCATGCTCCTCGACGGTGGCGAGTGGCATTCCTTCCGGCTCCCGAAAGCCAGCCACAGCTACGATGGTGCCCACGGGTGGAATACGGAGTGGCCGCGTATCCGCGAGATTGGGGAAGGAGACGACCTGCTCATGACCATGCACGGCATGTTCTGGCATTTTCCGAAGACCTTTTCCCTCTCCGATACTTCCGGGATCGCCCCCCGATCTTCCTACCTCAAAGTCATCGGTGATTTTTGCAAATGGCAGGATAGAATCGTTTTCGGCTGCGATGACACCGCGAAAAGTGAGTTTCTTAATAAGCGTAAAGCGAAAGGAACCATCGCGGCACCGCAGTCGCAATCCAATCTCTGGTTCGTCGAGCCGGGGCAGCTTGATCAGCTCGGTCCGGTCATTGGTCGGGGAGCGGTCTGGCTTAACGAAGCAGTCGAAGCCGGGGCCGTATCGGATCCCTTTCTCTTCGGCGGGCTCTCGAACCGGGCGCTGCACCTTTCGCACACCGGCAGCGAAGCCGTCACCTTCGCCCTCGAAGTCGAGCGCGGCGGAAAAGGGACCTGGGAGGAGTTGCAAACGGTCACCGTCGGTCCGGCCGGCTACGCGTGGACTCCCTTTGAAGAAAGTACCGAAGGCATCTGGATCCGGGTGAAATCGCCTGTTTCGCTTGAGTCTGTGACTGCCGCCTTTACCTCTGCAGGAAACGACGCACGAAAAGCCGGTGGCACTCTGCCCTCGAAATTCACCGGACTGGTCTCTGCCTCGGGGCAGAGCGGGGCGGCGATTTCCGGCGGGGTTATCAGACCTCGCGGAGATAACAAGCGTAATCTCCATTTTGCCGCGCGTGGCAGCGACGGCTCGTTTGGACTCTACACGCTTGATGAGGCGATGACACTCACTGGTGATGCGCCCGGCAGCGGCGACAACGAACGGGAATGGCTCGAGAAAAACGCCGCGATACCCTCCCGCGAAGGGGTGATGTCCGTGGACGGGGCCTCCGTGCTTTATATTGACGATCAGGGGAGGCGTTTTCGCCTCCCGAAAGGCGATGCTGCCTTTGATGGGGGTGGTCCCTTCGGACGCGAGCGACTCGCCCGTGAAGTTGCGACCGAGCGCGATCTTTTTAATTGTCATGGCACCTTCTACGAGTTGCCTGCGGAGAATGCCGGAGGTTTTACCCGGGTGCGTCCCGTCGCGACCCACAACCTCCGCATCGCTGACTACTGCAGCTACCGGGGACTGCTCGTCATTTCCGGGGTGGATCTTACTAAGGCTGGCGGCAACCGTCATATTATCCGGAGCACCGACGGAAAGACGGGTCTCTGGGTCGGAGCGATTGATGACATCTGGGATCTTGGCAAACCAGTCGGGAGCGGTGGTCCCTGGAAGACCACGGGTGTCAAGGCGGGCGAAACTTCCGATCCCTATTTGATGACAGGATACGACCGGAAAGAACTCACCCTCAACTCTTCCGCCGCGACAACGGTCAGTGTTGAAGTCGACCTTTCCGGCATGGGAGACTGGAAAGTCTACCGTGAAATCGAGTTGGCTGCGGGGGAACCCGTGAAACACACTTTCCCGCCCTCCTTTCAAGCCTACTGGGTGCGATTCCGATCTGATCGTCCCGCTGAGATCACGGCCTGGCTCGAGTATCGGTGATCAGCTCCTGAAAAAGAACTCAGCGGCCTCCGCTCCGGATCTCCGATCCCTCGAAATAAACCCGAATACGGTAGGTGGTATTCGGGCGGAACTCGATTTCCCCGGTCTGTACATTCACCCGTTCCGGGACCTTTGTGAGCTGCTTGTCGACGACGGCATGGAAGCCCCGGTCTGAGAAGACATCGATCAACATTCCCAGCGCGAGCGGGTCGGCGAGCACCTCGTCCTCGTTGTTGATGACCGCCCGTCCCGAGATCGCGTGGCGCTGAATAATGGGGATGAATTTCACATTAATGAGCTCTACCACCCGGATGAAAAGCGCCCGATGTTCCCTCGCGTATCCGTCCAGTCGCCGCACCAGTTCCTGGCGGGCATGTACTACAATCTCATTGGCGAGTGGAATCCCCCGCACGATTTCAAAAGTCGCGGGCTCCAGTTCAAGAGAACTCTGATACTGCAGTTCCTTGATGATATTTTGCTCCACTTCGCTGACCGGTCCCTGGGCATTGATAAGATGGTAGAAGAACACCTCGCGCAATGACTGCAGCGCTTCCCAGGTATTCTCTTTAAAAATGCGGTAGCGATGCTTCGCCGCCTCGACATCGAGGTCGGTGGGGCGCAGTTCCTGCAACTCCCCTATCCCGGTCAGTTCCACCTCTTCGTTGTGCCGGGCGATCTCCCGGCCCCGGAAAAGCTGCCTGTCCACGCTCGTCTTTTCGTCCACAAAAAGAACCATGACATGGATCGTCGGTCGGCGAAAATGACTGGCGAGCGGCGTCTCCGCATACTTGCGGTGCAGTGCTCCGATCTTCTTCACGAGCAGCTTCATACACTCCACCTGAACCTTGGTACGGGGGAATCCATCGAGGATCGCCCCGTCGCGGAATTCTTCCTCCAGCATCTTGCGCAGGAGAATGCCCATGACCTCCCGGTCCCCGACCAGCATGCCCCTGTCTTTCAACGCACGTGCTTCTGCGCTGTCGAGCAGGGAACTGACGATGATGGGCGGGCAGGTGAACCCGCGTGTCTTCATGATAAAGGCCGTGTTCGTTCCTTTTCCCGACCCCGGTGCTCCGCCGAGGAGAATGATCTCTTTCGGGAATCGCAGATTCTCCAGGCCGTACTGATCGACAAGCCCCTTCCAGACCGCGATGAAAATCACCTGCGCATCCTTGATTTCCACTTCCGTGAGGTTGGCTACCTCGACTGGCTCACTATCCGAATCGTTCATGGAATGCCCTCTCTCTCTTTTGTCAGCCGCGCAAGCGCAATTCGATATCCGGTTCCGCTATTCCCATCAAGACCCGACCTTCGGCAGCGTATCGAGGACTCCGTCCAGATAGGTCTTCACCGCCGAGGGGATAGACTCAAATCCCGCTACCGAGCGTTTCTGGCCGAGCGCGTGGCGCATCGCGTTATGCATCAGGTAGCGGCCCGTGACGACGTTTAAATGGATGTCATCCCGGTAAAGATCCTCCATCTGTTGGAAAGGAGATTTTCCCGCCTCAATATCCGCTGCGATTCTGGCGAGGAGGTCCTGGGCATGGGTCTGCCGGATCTCTCGATCCGGATGCAGCTTTTTCAGCTTTTCGATCAGTCCCTCCACGTAGGCCGGGCGATGTGTCATGGGACCGGCCTTCTCTTTACCTGCATACTCCTCAGCCCTCGAGGCGGCACGCGCCCACCCTGTATGGACGACAAAAATCGCCCTCGGTTGCATCTCAAAAAACTCGGAGAACACCGCCGCGTCGCTGTCGAGATCGCTGCCATAATGGACCTGCACGGAGATGACATCATATTGCTTTGCTTTGAGCGCTTCCGGCCAGAGCGTGGAATTCTTCACACAGGGCTTCCCTGGGTTTTCGTAGATAAATGGCAGGCTCTTCCCGCAATCGACGTGCCATTGGACATCACCATCAAGCAGGGACGGCACCGTGTCCTGAGTCAGCGAGTTGCCGATCAGGTAGAAAGAATGTGTTTCCTCCGCATGGCAAAGGGAAACGAGTCCGGCGAGGAGAAGTAGAACGATCCAACAGGGTCGACTCATAGGCTCAACCCTATCGGGTCAGGGCGGAAAAGTCTATTGCACGATCCCGCCGTCCGGTATCCGATTATCACTTCTCTTGGCTCGATTGCACGCGACGCGCCTTCCAAATTTCATAAACCATCGGCAGTACAGAAACGACGATGATGCCGATCACGACGAGTTCGAAATTGCTCTTCACGATGGGGATGTTGCCAAAAAACCAGCCCGCCGGGAGAATGAGCCCGACCCAGAGCGCCGCGCCGATCACATTAAAGAACATAAAACGGCGGTAGTTCATCGCACCCGAACCGGCCACGAAGGGGGCAAAGGTCCGTACGATGGGAACAAATCGGGCAAGAATGATGGTCTTGCCGCCGTACTTTTCGAAAAACTCATTGGTCACATCGAGATGCTTCTGTTTGATGATGCGGGGAAATCGCCGGGCCAGATTTTCTCCGGCGAATTTCCCGATCGAATAATTCACGGTGTCACCGAATACTGCCGCGATGAAGATGATGCCTCCCCCGATCCAGAGATTCAGCCCGCTGGCCGGATCCGCAGCCAGTGCGCCCACCGCAAAAATCAGCGAATCCCCCGGAAGAAAGGGAGTCACGACCAGTCCGGTTTCGCAGAAAATGATGACAAAAAGAATGCCGTAAACCCAGCCACCGTAGTCCTGCGTCAGTTGCTGCAGGTGCTCCTGAAGATGGAGCATGATATCGATGAGATGCTTAAGCCAGTCCATGGGGGAAGGCTTTAGCGTAAGACTACCGGCTTTTCAACACGTCCTTTTTCAAATATCAAAGCCCACTCCGTCCGCCCCCTTTCCGGCTTCGGGAAAACGAGCAGGAAAAGGTGAAACGGTTGCGGTAGTGTATTCTGGACCTTTCCGACGATGGTGGTTGGACTTGTCTTCGAAGAATCTCATGGCAAAAAAGCGATCCATAGCCGACGAAGACCTCAGCGGCCCCTCACTCGTCAAGGAGACAGCCCGCCGTATCCGCCTCGCCCGTACCCATTGGGACGCTCATCGCAACGGGGCCTGCCGCCTCGAGCGGACTCGTGCTATCGGTCTTTATGAGCGGCTGACCGAAGCGGAGAAGGAACAGATCCCCCAGGTCCTGCGGGTTTGGCTGCGCTATCGGAGCGAGAAGTATTTCGGCGATGACCGCACCCCGCCAGGCAGTGGTCCACCGGGAAGAGGCGGGGCCGGGACGAATAGATAGCCCGTCACTTCACCTCCAACCACTGCACCGCATCGAGGATGACATGCCCGTCGCTCCCGGCATTCGTCACCTTCACCGACGCGGCCCCTGCAGAAAAATCGAAGGTCCCGAGCGGCTCGAAAAGCCCCCGGGACGGGGCTTTTCGCTGATCGACGGTGAATTTTTCGACATTTCCGGCATGGGTCACTTCGATCCGGGCGTTGCTGGCACGATTGCTATTCGGCGGGTAGGCGAGGCTGACGGTATAGCGGCCTGCTTTGGTGATCGTCGTCGCGAAAATGGCGGAGGCTTCGCCTTTATCAGCATTGCCATCGTGTCGATACCCGGATCCGACAAAGGTCTGACCCGCGCCGCTTTGCTTCCAGCTTCCCGTGAGAGAGGCTTTTTCATCATCGACAACGATGCCCGGCAATTGATCGGGAGCAATGCCCCTGCCTCCGGCGAGAGGTTCGTCATGTTCGAGGACCTGTCCCTCTTTGAGAAGCTGTTCCCGCAGTTTCGTGTAGGCAACATCCTGAACGGCGATGCCTTCATCAATCGCGATCGCTGCCGCCGTCGCCGCGCTTTGTGCCAGAATCATAAAAACCGGCTCCATGCGGATCGATCCGAAGGCAATGTGAGTGCTCGAAACGCATACCGGTACCATCAGGTTCGAGCACTGCGCCTTTTTCGGCACGAGCGAGCCATAGGCAATCTCGTAGGGACCGTTGGTGCTCACCCCGATGTCACCCTCGTTTTGAACATACCCTCCGGGGGTGATGTAACGCTGCACATTGTGTGAATCGATCGTGTAGGAGCCCATGCCGACCGAGTCCGGAGTGGGCTTCTTTTTACGCAGCTCATTCTCGGTCATGACAAAGGCCCCGATCATGCGCCGGGCCTCGCGAATGTAAAGCTGGTGGGACCAGTTGCCGTTATCGATAAATTCATCTTTGGGCAGGCCCCATCGCTGCATTTCCTCCTGCACGTCTTTCGGCACACGGGGATCGTTTGCGATGAAATAGAGCCATCCTTTCTGGTAGGTCTCGTGCTCTTTGATGATCTCACGCCGGCGCTCGAAGCTGGCCTCGGGGTAGTCGTAATTATAACCGATGTTGTCGGTGCTGAACGGACCGTGATTGTTCGTGTCGGTCTTGTGATTGGGAATCGGATCAAATTTTCCAAAGGTCTCGCGCCACCCGGCATCGAAGACCCTGACGAGCAATTCATACTGGCCGGGGTCATAGCCTTCCGGCTTCGGAAAAGGAATCCGGTTTTCCGGATGATCGGTGAGGCACATGCGAAAGCAGTAGGCCTGAACGCGTTGATCACCCTCTCCTTTGATCCCGGGGTTTTCGCCACTGATCCGTGGGAGTAGACCACTCTTCGGGTCGCCGGGGACCACGTAGGGGCTGATCGGCTTTTCGACCGCTCCGAAGTGATGTTTGTGATGAAGTTCTCCGACCTGGATGCCATTCCACTCCTCGCCAAATTCTGCATTCGCCTCTCGCCCGACATGATAGTCGACACCCGCTGCGGCGATGAGATCGCCTTCATAGGTGGCATCAAAGAAGATTTTCCCCGCATAGGTATTGCCGCTCAAGGTCGTGATGGAGTGGATCGTTCCGCCAGTAACGACGACTCCTTTTTCGCGGTCGAGCCATTCGTCGCGGTGCACCTCAAGATCAAATTCGCGCACATATTCCTCAAAAACGGCCTCGGCAATGGATGGTTCAAAAATCCACATCGTCTTCTGATCCCCGTCGATTGCCGGAGTGCCCTGCCCTTTACCCCCGTATTCCTCCGGCTTCTGCCACTGCCAGTTTTCGGGCTTCTGGTACTGTTTCCAGACGCGGTGGTAGAAATCGCGGGCGAGACCTCCGATGACGGCTTTGTTCCCGGTGTCCGTCCAGCCGAGGCCTCCGCTGGAAAGACCTCCGAGGTGCTTGTCGGGGCTCACGACGACGACTGATTTGCCCATCTTCTTTGCCTGAACTGCGGCGATTACCGCCGCGCAGGTCCCTCCGTAGATGACGATGTCGTGTTCAGTGGCGGATTTGTCCTGCGCCCCGAGCGAGGTCACGGTCAAAGCGATAAGGGCGATTCTGAGAGAGGGATACATCATACGAACATAGAAACTCTGACCGCTGAAGACAAGAACCCAATTTGCGCCCGAAATTCTGTGACCAAAAAGCCGGGTTGCGGCATGGCAGCCGATAATTTCTGAATTCCGTCTGGAAAAACACTGATCAAGCCCGAAACTCCCAACCTTATGGAACCAGACGAAAACAAAAACGTGCTCGGAGGCAAACTCATCCCGTGCAGCACCGACCCGCTCACCGGCTTCTATCGCGATGGAAAATGTCAGGTCGGGCCCGAAGACCACGGTTGTCACGCCGTCTGTTGTGAAGTGACCGAAGAGTTCCTCGCCTTCAGTAAGGCGAGCGGCAACGATCTCAGTACCCCGATGCCCTTTTATGGATTCTCCGGTCTCAAACCCGGCGATCGCTGGTGCGTCTGCGCCGCCCGATGGAAAGAAGCTCTCGATGCCGGGTATGCGTGCCCGATCGTGCTCGAAGCTACCTCAGAAGCGGCGCTTCAATATGTCTCACGCAGCATTCTCGAGGAGTATGCGGTGCTGGAAGAGGAGTATTGAAGAGCGCGCTAAGGCCCGTGCACCTCATCGTCGAACGAATCCGAAGAAAAGGCACGGGGATCTTTCTTATACCCCAAGGTTGGATTTGAGCGCTTCGATCTCCGATCTCAGCGCTAGCACATCCGCTTTCAGCGAGGTGATTTCCTCCTCCATTTCCGCCCGCCAGCTCGAGGCGGGAATTCCGGCGGATTCACCACGCGAAGATCCCGATGTCACCGGCATGGGCGCAACATCGCCGCAGAGAAGATGCACGTAAGTCGCGGCGCGGCGACCGCCACCGGCGGGGATGAGCTTCACGAGCGGCTCGGGCGAGTAGTCGGCCATCTCATCAAGCACGGTCTGGACGCGTTCGATGTCGGCAAAGGGATGGAGCCGCTCGGTGCGCTGTCGCAGCTCCCCGACGGTCTGTTGCCCGCGGAGAAGAAGCACGCAGAGCAGTGCGGTCTGCCCTTTCGTGAGGTAGGGAAATTTGTTTTCGAGCGTATGTTTGCACTTCGGCACGCGGGCGCCGGCCTGGTGCACGAGAATGGAGAGCTTTTTATAGCGTAGGCCCTCCATCGCCTCCTCGACCGTGTCCGTTCCGAAGTCGGTCACCGGCTCGCGATTGCTCGACTGATTGCAGGCGGAATAGAGAGCGTTGAAAGTGAGCGGGTATTGATCGGGAGTGGTCGCTTCCTTTTCGAGAAGACAACCAAGGACACGTGACTC
>JAGNMT010000606.1 GCA_017991025.1 Verrucomicrobiales bacterium | reverse complement strand
CTGCAGAGTATGGCGTGATGTGATGCTCCGGGTCATACTCAAAACCTCCTTCATACGCAACGTCATGGGGCCAGCCGAAGGCCTTTTCAAAACGTTTTGTCTCAATTCGCCGTCGGTTCACATCTGCGTAGGCATGCCCGTATTCATGCCGCAGAATGTCCACGACCGATTCCTTCTTTTGTCCTTGGAGGAAAAGCCTCCACTGAGACAATGAAACACTCGGCAAAATGATGTCACCGCAGACTCTACCGTCTGACCGGTCCCCGAACCACTGGTAGCCGTAGGCTGTGTGAACTATTCCTAGAGACACCTTGCATGTCTCCAACCTCCGACAGGCAAATCCATGATTCTCTATCTCACGCCATACCTGCGTCCACGCGCGGTTCAGCTCGGTGATAGAAACGGGTTGGAAATGTAATGGGATTTCAAATTTCATGGTTTTTGTCTTTGGTGATGATGCGTGCCTACGGATTGAGTCGGTGTGTTGCGCAGTATTTTCCCAACAAGCGCCGACGCATCCATCAGAGCTTCACAGAACCCCTCGAATACGCCGTAGCACTCCGGCAATCTCCTTTTCGTTTAATCGTCGCCGTTTCGAGTTGAGATGGATTTCCACCCCGGGCGATACGGTCTCCCGAGTCCATGTTCCGTCGCTGCTCATGGAGTTTCCTTGGACTGCCTCCTCATGAGAGCCTACCGATACGACCTCGATATCTTCGAGCAACAGCCGGCGCAGGGCTGCGTTGTTCTTGTCTGCCATCAAATCGGCGATGCGTTCGGATGGCAGTCTTTCCCAGAGGAGCTTCCGAACGACCAGGCCCTGCATGTAGTGACGAAACCCGTAGACGACTCCCTTTCCCTGACGACTAGGTGAGTCAATACAGCCCAGCGTTTGGTAGTGCCGGAACGACCGGGGGGTAAAGGCCGCACTGGCCCGCCCATCGCCGGGCCCGTCGGGACGGAACCGGTCAACGACCTGATTAATCCACCCGAGGAGTTCATCAAGGCTGATACCATCTCCCCAGTCCATCTCTCCCACCTGGTCGAGTTCTTCGATAGCGGATCGGGGGATACGGATCTTGTTTGGCTCGGACATAAAATAAGAAACAATAGTTATTGCAGGATTGCAATGCATATTGCAATTTGTTTGTAACTCTAGAAACAGCCCGCTAAGGCAGCAAACCCCTGAACCCCATGCAACGATCCCATCGCAATCTTGTCAAGCAGTTGAAAATGGACACCACCGCTCTCGCCCTCCCGAAAGGCAGGCGCGTTGGTCAGCCGGGCCACGACATCGCCCGGCGGTATCTCGTCGAGCGTCTCGCAGGCCTGAAAGTCGAGCCGTGGAAAGGGACGGACTATGCGATGACTTACGAGCGGCCGCACCCGAACACAAAAGCAGTAACCCGCTTCACCAACCTCATCGGGCTCATTCCCGGGAAGAACCGAAAGCTCGCCCCCCTTCTCCTCGGTGCTCATTACGACAGTGTCATCGACGCTCCCTGCGCCGATGACAATGCGACCTCCGTGGCGCTGAATCTCGCGATCGCAGAGGAGTTTCAGGCCGGAGAGCTGGAGCGGGACCTCATCATCGCCCTTTTCGATTCCGAGGAGCCACCGCACTTTCTGGGTGAGACCATGGGATCGCGGCGATTTTGTGAGGATCATTGCAAGGAGATCCGGTTTGCCGGGGTCATCATCTCGGACCTCATCGGGCATGACCTGGAGTTGGCTGACCTCGGCTTAGACTTCCCCGGTGCCCGTCTCCTCCTTTCCCATATCCGCAAGACGGTCTTTGTCCTCGGAGCGGAAAGTGATGCGATCCTTGCCCCCATCGTCGAGCGTGCCGCCCATGAGACCAGTGGACTGCGTGTCTTCCCGACCCTGAGCCGCTACATCGGCGCTCCCTCGGATCATTACTCATTCGAAAAAGCCGGCCATCCCACCCTTTTCTTGAGCTGCGCTCAGGGCCGCTACTACCACCATAAAAAGGACGACCTCGACTGGATCAATTTCGAAAAACTGGCCTGCATCACCGAGTTCACCGCCGCTTGCATTCGCGGGATTGACCAGGATACGGGCGAGGAGCGAAAGGGCGCCAAGGACACCTTCGATCTCGAGCTGCGCATGATCCCCAAAGTCATCGGACCTGCCCTGCCTTTGCTTCTGAAGAGCTTCGGAATCGCGTTACCGAAGAATCGCGGTGAGCTTGATCGCTTGATTGGGAAGCTGGTGTGATGAAGCCCTATTAAAGAATATGCCCGGCAGTGAATTTGATTCTTTGCTCAAAATCTATCGTGCCATTGAGTGTAAGCGTCAAGCCGAGCGCCTCTTGACGTTCTCGCGATTTGCCTTCGCCCAGGCTTCCGGGGTGATCTCGACGATCTGATGATTCGTCATTGTCGGGAGCCGGTTTAGAACATCCTTGATGTAGCCGTAGGGATCGATTCCGCGACTCCGGAAACTCGTGATGATCGAGTAGATCACTGCACTTCGCCAGCCCGCTTCCTCGGCGCCGATGAAGAGCCAGTTCTTCTTCCCTACCGCAGTGGGGCGGATCGCGTTTTCGCAGAGGTTGTTGTCGATTTCGACGCGCCCGTTCTCCACGAACGCTGTCAGCATCGGCCATTGTCCGAGCGCGTAATGGATCGCTTTGCCCATGAGACTTTTGGGCAGGTGACGACGACTCTTTTCAAAATGAAGAAGGATGCGGTGGATTCGATCGAGGATGGGACGACTGCGACTTTGCCGCAGCGCCTCCCGTAGCCGTGGTCCGGCTCGACTCCCGCGAAGATCCCGCTCAACGTCGTAGAGGTGGCCGATGAGACGC
>JAGNMT010000605.1 GCA_017991025.1 Verrucomicrobiales bacterium | reverse complement strand
AGCCGATCCTGCTTTTGCCGGAGACGAGGCGACGGTGAAAATCGCGCACCTTTCGCGTCTTCGCGATCTCGCCCAGGTCTCGATCGATGCGGCGGTGAAAGCCGATGAGTTCAAGAAGCGGGAGCGCGCCGCCGTTGTCTTTCACCTTCCGACGGAGGATGGAGCAAGAGCTGTCCTCGCGGAAGCCCCCGAAGAGGCACTCGAGTTTCTCATGGTCTCGGCGATTTCGGTCGAAATCGGAGAGGGAGCTGCCAAAGCGAGCGTCGTGGTCACCTCTCACGACGAGTGCCCGCGCTGTCGTCGATCCGTATCCCTCCAGTCTGCAAGCGGACTCTGCGAACGCTGTGAAGACGTTATCGGAGCCATCTCCCCGGTTTCCTCATGAAGAAGTACGTCCTCTGTCTTAGCCTGCCGCTCCTGATCCTCGACCAGTGGACGAAGTGGCTCATCGTCTCGAATTTCCCCGACTCGGTCAACCAACCGGTCGCCCCCCGCGTCATCGAAGTCATTCCCGGCTTCTTTAACATCGTCCGGGTCCACAATACTGGAATGGCCTTCGGTGTCATGAACGGTGCGGAGCATGCCAACTGGATTTTTGGCCTTATCGGACTCGTCGCGATGACAGCCATCAGCCTGCTCTGGCGTAAAAATGCCTTTCCCGACCGGATTGCAAAAGTTGCGGCGAGCC
Organism: Verrucomicrobiales bacterium; assembly: GCA_017991025.1. GTDB lineage: Bacteria > Verrucomicrobiota > Verrucomicrobiia > Verrucomicrobiales > DEV007 > Arctic95D-9. The sequence goes on along the minus strand of JAGNMT010000605.1, from coordinate 2,142 downwards.
TTCTCATCAGTGGCATCCTCGGCAATCTGACGGACCGCATTCTCCCTGGTCGGGGTTATGTTGTCGATTTCCTCGACTTCCTGCCGCCGTTTTACGGGAAGCTTTTTCCGTCCTCGGGCGGCCATTTCCCCTCATTTAACGTCGCGGATTCCTGCATTTGCATCGCGGCGGCACTACTTATCCTTTCCGCCTTCCGCCAACCGGGCGAGCCCGGAAAAGCCACCCCCAAAACCGAATCCATGCGCTGAGGATGGGCGACCATCGAAGGCTGCCCCTATCCGCTGGAGGTGGAAAACCGAAAGAATGGTTCCCTTTTTCCTTTCGAAACGGCAAAAACTCTGCCACGTTTCCGCCCCCAATCATTATGAAACGCTCCGTCGTTGCACTATCGTCCCTTTTTCTCGGATTTGCCCTGGTACTGAACGGCTGTGCCAGCAACGACGGTGTTTCTATATCGCCGACCGTAAAGGAAATCTCGACTCCGGCTCCGGCACCTGCCCAGATGCCATCGGGGATTCAGACCACTTACTCCGGCCTGAAGTACGAAGTGCTCCGGCCCGGAACGGGAGCCCGACCTTCCTCCTACAACCGGGTGAAGGTCCACTACCACGGTTATCTCCCTGACGGCACGGTCTTCGACAGCAGCGTACAACGGGGAGCACCGGCCACCTTTGGATTAAATCAGGTCATCGCGGGTTGGCGGGAAGGTATTCCGCTAATGCAGGAGGGAGCCAAATTTCGCTTCACCGTGCCGCCGCAACTCGCCTACGGGGCTCGCGGTATGCCTCCCAAAATCGGCCCGAACCAGACGCTTATGTTTGACGTCGAGCTTCTCGAAGTGCTCTATTGAGGCAGTAAAAGATTGATTCGTCTTCTGAAATGCTCTATTTGCTTTCGAAGCGAATTTTTAGACACGGACACTGAATGAACAAGACACTTACTTCTATTTTTCTGGCAGCCCTTGCCCTCCTTTTTACCCCCGGAGTGGCCGAAGCCGGACGATTCAGCCACTGCGAAGCAGTAGGGGACTACGTGCCGCCGCGGGGAGCGGTCAAAATGTTCACCACCCGTATCAAGACGGAATGGGAGGAGCGCCATCACTGCCTGCCCTGCGGTCGGACAGTCCCGTACAAGGTGAAGGTGATTACCTACCGGGAGCGCTACACCGATGGAACCTGCAGGACCTGGAAGTGTGTCGTGGCTGGTTCGGAAGTGTCGCTTGGTAAGTGACGCCGGGATCCTAACGGGGCGATCCTGTCTCAACGCCCCCGCTTCAAAATCTGCCAGTCGCCCAGTTGGCGCGCAACGGACTGAAAGCTCAGTAATCGAGTGGCGATTTCCTGCGATTTCGCAACTTCGTCCGCGTAGGCATTATCATCCTGGAGCATCAGGGCGATTTTGTTGCAGCCTTCTCTCTGTTGTAAGGTTCCGTCATCGCTGAATTCCTTGAACACCAGCTTCTCAATGGTCGAACTGCCACCGGCACAAATAGTCCTCGCGAGAATACAGTCTCCGGCTACCTGGCCGGGAACCGTGCCGCGATCCATCTGATAGGTGACCCGGTGCGAAGAGATAAGCTTCATATAATCCAGGTAAGGCAGAGGCCTCTCATGAATTGTGAGACACCCTGCAGGAAAGGATAGCGCCAGCTCCCTGAGGAGACGAAGCCCCTTCCCTTTGTCCGAGTTAATCACCGAGACTCTCGGGATATCAAATTCATGCGCGAGTGACGCGGCCCGTGCGAGGGCTTGAATGTGATTTCTCGAGTCGGTCCCGAATTCGCGTGTGCCGATCAATATGCCGCTGCGCTCGTTGACAGGGGTGGAGAAATCCCAGAAAGGGAAATCCAACGGGTAGGGAGTCGGGATAAACTTCAGCTTCCGCGAGAAGGAGTCTTGATCAATCTTCCCCAACCGGGGTGGCCAGGCGAGGGTAGGGGAGAGGATCCCGTCAGCGAGTTCAAGGATTTCCCCATACGCTCTTATTGCCGGTACCGTTTGAAGCTGTCTCGATATCTGATCGTTACTGCACTCTTTCCAGGCAACAAGAACGGGCACTCCCGCGTTTTTCAGTTTCTGAACGGCCGCGAGCGTGATCCAGGTACGACGCCGAATCAGAACCAGTACGGCGTCGAATCGGTCT
>JAGNMT010000604.1 GCA_017991025.1 Verrucomicrobiales bacterium | reverse complement strand
CTCCGGCAAAACGTTTCGGTGAAGCGCATGAGCTAATCGGAGCAACCCTGCTGCTGGCCTCGGACAAAGCCGGATCCTTCATCACCGGCATCGAAATGATCGTCGACGGCGGCTTTTCCGCGATGTCGATCTGAGAAAGCCCCCGTCTGACCCTGTCAGGTGTCCGGCTTGACCCTGTCGGGCGGGACTGCCGCTTTGTCATCCGTCCGAAAACTTGCGCATCACGGGTGATGATCGAAGTTACCGGTCTCCGGTACGCTCCCGACATGTCCGACCTCCCGACCCGACTCTCGCTTTCGACATGCTGGTGCTCCCATCGCCATACCGACGGTTACGCGATGCTTGCCGAGATCCGCGAATTTGGGTTCCTCCGCACCGAGTTGAGCCATGGCATTCGCATGGAACTGGTGCCCGGCATTATCAAAGCGGTGGACGAGGGATTCATCAGTGTCTCCTCGGTGCATAACTTCTGCCCTCTGCCCGGCTCGGTCACCCATGCCGCCCCCAACCTCTATCAGCCTTCCGCCCCGAAAAAAGCGGACCGGTCGCTCTGGCTCCTCCATTCCGAGCGCACCCTCGAGTTTGCCGCCCGAGTTAAAGCCCCCCACGTGGTGATGCATTCCGGCAGCGTGGAGTTTCATTTCCGCTCTCCCGCCCCGATCCTCAGTGCCGCCTTCACCGCCGCACTCGCCAAGCTCGCCAGAGACCCCTCCGTATCCGCTCCGAGTGACGAGGAAGTCGCCAAAGCCCTCCATCGTCTTCGCCTGGGAGCGACCACGGCGATGCCTCACGTCGTGGCCGCCTACGCCGCTCTGGCCCCGGCCGCAAGCCGACACGGTCTTTTGCTCGGCGCGGAGAACCGCGAAGGCCTCCTCGAACTCCCGCTAGACGGCGAGTTCACCGCGTTCTTTGACGCCCTCCCCGCCGACAGTCCGGTCGGCTACTGGCACGACACCGGCCACGCCCAGATCAAACATCTCGGTGGACAACTCGATCACGAGCAACATCTCGCCACCCTTGCCGACCACCTCATTGGATTCCACCTTCACGATGTCAGTGCCAGCGGGAGAGACCACCAGGTTCCGGGAAGCGGTTCGGTCGATTTCAGCATGATCCGTCGTTATGTCGAGCCGCACCACACCCTTGTCCTCGAGCCGTCCCCGCGACTGACCGCAGAAGAAATCCGGACTTCACGCGAGTTCCTCCTTGAGTCCCTGGGATGAGAAGTTCCCCTCCCCGCCTAAAAACGGCGCCAAATCTTTTAAAAACCTTCTGTTTTTTTAGTTCAAAAGTCATTGAACCAAAATGCAATTGTAGTGTATTCTTGTCGTCAGTGTCCCCTGACCCTTGATGGAAGAATCGCAAAACGAGCCACTCGTGACCGAAGGATTGGATTCCGTGGAATCCGAGTTCGTGCGCTTTTTTGTGCAGATCGCGACGACCCTTAATCTGCCCCGTTCCGTCGGAGAGATTTTCGGATTTCTCTTCGCGGCCGACGAGCCGAAACCCTTTGACGAAGTGGTCGCCAGGCTGGGTATCAGCAAGGGATCAGCGAGTCATGGACTGAAGTTCCTCACCAAGATCGGGGCCATTTCCCTCGTCTATATCCCGCGTGACCGCCGCACTTTCTACGAGGCCGAAACGAAAATGCGGACCCTCTTCAGCAGCGCCCTGAACGAGTCCGTCCGTCCCCACCTCGAAGGCAACGCCAGGCTCATCGCAGGGATAGAAGAGCGCATCGACGCTGTAACCGGAGCCATTGGCGGGAAGGCGGAACATTATCACCATCGCGCCGCCTCGCTCCGGGGCTGGAACGACAAAGCCCTCCTCCTCCTCCCCCTGCTCGACAAACTTTTTTCTCTGCCCGCCCCGTTTTTTCCCTTCAACTTGTTCGGGAAAGACAATCCCGGAATACCGGGAAAAGCCCCCCTCCCGTCGGATCAAGCCGACAACTGATCTCATCGCGATATCGCGACGACCCGACATCCTCAATCATCCCACCGAGGTCTCTTCCCGCCGTCCGGGCAAAGAGCGACCAGTGGCGGTAGCGTGCCCGCCGCCCTGCCATGACACGCCGAGTTATTATCCGCCGACTCGGCCTTGCAGTCCTCGTCGTCATCCTCGGGTGCAGCCTCTTAATCGCCTTCCATCGTCCCCTCCTGCGCGCTGCAGCAAACGGATGGATTCTGAATACGCCCTCCTTTGACCACGTCGATGCGGTCCTCATTCCCGGCGGTGGCATTGACACCCGCCCCTTTGCTGCCGCAAAACTTTTTCATGAGGGCAAAGCGGACCGGCTGGTCGTCTTTCAAACCGAAATTGAGCCGACTGTCGAGATGGGCCTGCGCCCCGCCGACCACCAGATCAATCTGAAGGTCCTTGAACAAAGCAAGGTGCCCGCCGAAGCTATTGCCCTCATCAGAGGAGGGGTCACCAGTACCTGGGACGAGGTCGCCGCTGCACGCACGTGGTGTCTCGAAAACCAGATCCACTCCCTCGCCATCGTCACTGAGATCTTTCCCAGCCGACGCGTCGGTTGGGCCTATGATAAAGGACTGCGAGATCTCGGGATCGCGATCCACGTCGTCTCCATCATTCCGAAATCCTACTCATCTGAGAACTGGTGGACCAGCGAAAGGGGCCTCATCGATTTTCAGAACGAAGTCGTGAAATATTTGTTTTACCGGATTCGGTATTAGGGGTTGAGGGGTTCAGGTATTGAGGGGTTCAGGGGTTTATTTAAGCTGGAACAAACTGCGGTGTGCCCCGCCTAAAATTATTTGGATACGCTGCGGAAACGCCTCCGTCACGGAAATCCCCCTAAAGCTTCG
>JAGNMT010000603.1 GCA_017991025.1 Verrucomicrobiales bacterium | reverse complement strand
TAAAAGGGATCGACGAGAAACTCGAGACGATACGATGGAAACGTTTCGCGACCGGCCTGCATCAGTCGCTTGGCCTCAAGATTGTGAAAGACAAACTCTACGTCCTCGGGCGCGATCAGATCACCTGCCTGCACGATCTCAACGGCGATGATGAAGCCGATTTCTACGAGTGTGTCACCAATGCAATGACCACTTCGCCCGGCGGACACGATTTCATCGTCGGACTCGAAACCGATAAAGAGGGCCGCTGGTATTTTGCGTCCGGCAATCAGGGCGTCTGCCGCATCACCGGACGCGACAAACTGGACGTTCTCGCCACCGGCTTCCGCAACCCCAACGGTCTCGGGATCTCACCCGATGGTCGATTCCTCACTACGAGTGTGCAGGAGGGCGACTGGACCCCCGCCACGAGTCTTTGCCAGATCGAACTCGGCAAAAATGAAGGAGCCCATTTCGGCGCAGGCGGGCCGAAAAACGGACAGACACCGGAGCCGGTCCTGATGTACATGCCCCGCGGCGAGGACAACAGCGCGAGCAGTCAGGCCTTCCTCTCCGGCGAGGCCTGGCCAAGCCTCAAGGGTGACGGCAATCTAGTCCACCTCTCCTCCGGCGGCGGCAGTGCCTGGCTCGTGATGCGGCAGAACGTCAAAGGTCTCTGGCAGGGAGCCGCGACTCGAATCAGCGGGAATTTTGACTCCGGCCCGCAGGGTGCCCGCTTTAATCCGAACGACGGCCACATCTACGTAAATGGCATGCAGGGCTGGGGCAGCTACACGCCGAAAGACGGGGCCTTCCAGCGCGTTCGCTTCACCGGAGGGGACAAGCCCGTACCGGTGGGATTCGAGGCGCGGGACAACGGAGTCCTCGTGCGCTTCAACCAGCCCGTAGGCGACGCCGATGTCGCCACCTCGTTCGCGCAGTGCTGGAACTACCACTATAGCGCCGCCTACGGATCGCCCGAGTATTCGGTGAAGTATGCCGACACTCCCGGCCATGATCCGCTTGAGATCCGCAGCGTGCAGAAGCTCGAAGGAGGCAAAACGCTCTTCCTCGAAATCCCGCAGCTCATCCCCGCCAGCCAGATTCACCTTCACCTGAGCACCGGTCACGACCTCTTCCTCACCGCCCACGCCCTCGCCGAACCCTTCACCGCCTTCCCCGGTTACACGCAGATCGCAAAAACCAATCACGCCGGCCAGATCGGTCTCACCGCTCCCGTTGCGAGCAAGCCCAATCCCTGGGCAAAAGGCGAAGGCGGCCGCACTATCGAAGTCGAGGCCGCCCTCGGCCTGCAATATGTCCAGAAGCAGCTCAGCGCCAAAGTCGGCGAGCGCCTCAGTCTCACCTTCAAAAACCCCGATGTGGTGCCGCACAACTGGATCCTCGGCAAACCCGGCACCCTCGAAAAACTGGGAGCAAAGTGCAACCTCATGATCGCTGACCCGCAGGGCCTCGCCAAACACTATGTGCCCGAGTCAGACGACGTTCTCGTTTACACCGACATGGTGAACGCGAAGGGTGAATTCACGATTCACTTCGAGGCGCCGAAAGAACCGGGCAAGTATCCCTACCTTTGTTCCTTCCCGGGACACTGGATGGTGATGAACGGAGTGCTGACGGTGGAATGAGCCGGGATCACTTTTTCCCCAGCTCCACACAAATCAATTCCTTATCCGTCCTAACAAACACCTGTGTTCCCGCAAACGCCGGATAGGACCACAGGACAGTGCCCTCTTCACGCTGCTTGAGCGGGGTGGTTGGTTCGATGAGTTTGGTCCGGTCGATCTCGTTGTACCCCTGCGGCGTGAGGCGCGCAATAACGAGCTCCCCACGCTCCGTCATGATCCAGCTGCGGTCGCCCTCGGGAACCATAAAACCCGTGCCCCAGCGGCCCTGCGGGATCGCGGCGAGATTCTCCCAGACCCGCCCGCCCGTCTTTGGATCGAGGCAGCGCATCTGTCCGTAGCTGTCGATTCCGTAAATGAAGCCTCCCGCAAAATAAGGAGGACTGATCATACAATGGAGCGCGTCGGTGGTTCGCTCATTGATGCCCTTGCGATGCCATACTTCTGTGGCCGTCAGTGCCGTCCGGCTCAGCTCGATAAGTCGCGATCCGTCATAGAAGGCCGAGAGGAACATCAGAGTGCCGTCTTCACTAAAAGCCGGTCCCGGCACATTGATGGGCATTTTGTTAGGCGGTGTCGCGATCTCCCAGTGCACCTTGCCCGTTGCCGCGTCCAAACCCGCGATGCGCTGCCCCGACCAGGCGACGAGGACACGCGCTCCGGCTTGCGTAATCATGACCGGGGAAACGTATGAACCGCGATCCGCGAAGGCCCGCCATTTCTCCCTGCCGGTGTTGCGGTCAAAGCCGACAAAACAGGCTGAGTCATCCGGTGCCGAGACCTGCACGACAAGAATTTCACCTTCCACCAGAGGCGAGGCGGCAAGGCCCCAGATCGGCATTTGGATTTTGTATTCCGCGGCGAGATCCTTTGCCCAGATGACCCGCCCGCTTTCCGCGTCAAGGCAGTGAAGATGTCCCATCATGCCGAGCGTCCAGGCCTTGCCGTCGCGCACCGTCACACTCGTGCGCGGGCCGTAGCCGTAGTCTATTCCTCCGTAAACGCAGGGATAGGAATGGATCCAGCGGGGTTTTCCCGTCGCACGATCAACGCAGACGATACGCTCGACTTCCTCGTTGCTTCCGGGAGCGCCGCGGTCCATCAGGTAGACACCTTCGCCGGCGACGGTCGGGCCGCTGTAGCCCGCCCCGACCGGACTGGACCAAACCCGAGGCAGCGGATCGGCCAGACCTTCGAAGGAGTCAAT
>JAGNMT010000077.1 GCA_017991025.1 Verrucomicrobiales bacterium | reverse complement strand
ACTCAAGGCCAACGGTCTACCGGTATCGGATTTCAACCTGCCTGACTGGGAAGAGAGCAAGGAAGGATTCCAGAGGCGCCTGCGTTCGCTTTTCCGGGTCACACCGCCGACCGCGCTCATCATTGATGAGGCATCGTTCTTTGTCGCGACACAACAGTTTCTCGCCGGACGGGGCCTGCGGGTACCGCAACAAGTTTCACTCCTCTGCACCGACGCCGATCCCGTCTTTGCCTGGTGCATGCCGCCGGTTTCCCACATTAGCTGGGATACGAAGACGGTCGTCCGTCGCATTGCACGCTGGGCCGCGACGGCGAGCCGGGGTGGCAGGGATATAAAACAAACCTGCGTCCCGGCCGGGTTTGTTATCGGCGGCACGATCGGGCCAGCGGACGATTCTCTGTGAGATCGCCCGCGCCGCCCGGCCTTATTTATGAAAAAGTGAGCTGACCACCCTCGACATCGACAAGGATTTTGTCTCCTTCCTTGAACCTGCCGTCCAGCAAATCAAGGCTGAGAGGATCGAGGAGGCGGTGCTGGATGACGCGCTTCAGCGGACGCGCCCCGTAGGCCGGATCGTATCCCTCGGTCGCGATTTTCTCAAGAGCGGCAGGAGTGAGTTCCAGCTCCAGACCGAGCGCGGCGAGGCGTTTCATGACACGATCAATCTGGATCTTCACAATCGAGGAGAGGTCCTCCTCATTGAGGCGGTCGAAGATGATCGTTTCGTCAATACGATTGAGGAACTCCGGCCGGAAGTGCCCGCGCAGGGCAGTGAGCACAAGCGCCTCCCGCTGCTCGGGGTTGTTCTCGGTCATGATGTATTCCGAACCGATGTTGCTCGTCATGATAATGACCGTGTTCCGGAAATCGACGGTGCGGCCCTGACCGTCAGTGATACGCCCGTCATCGAGGACCTGGAGCAGCACGTTAAAGACATCGGGATGCGCCTTTTCAACTTCATCGAGGAGAACGACGGAGTAGGGCTTGCGCCGCACGGTCTCGGAGAGCTGTCCACCCTCTTCGTAGCCGACGTAGCCCGGAGGCGCTCCGATGAGCCGGGAGACGGCGTGCTTTTCCATGTACTCGCTCATGTCGATGCGAACAATCGCATTTTCATCATCGAAGAGGAACTCGGCGAGCGCTTTGGACAACTCGGTTTTTCCCACCCCGGTGGGACCCAGGAAAAGGAAGGAGCCGATAGGACGGTTCTCATCCTGCAGGCCGGCCCGGGCACGACGCACGGCATTGGACACGGCTTGGACTGCCTTACGCTGCCCGATGACCCGGTCCCCGAGGCGGGCTTCCATGCTGACGAGCTTGGAGCGCTCCCCTTCCTGAAGACGCGACACGGGGATATGCGTCCAGGAACTGACGACCTGGGCGATATCTTCTTCGGTGACCTCTTCTTTCAGAATCCGTGAGGAGTGCTGCATCTTCTGAAGGTCCGCCTGGGCTTCTTTCAGCGCAGCTTCCTTGCCGGGAAGCACCCCGTATTGAATCTCGCTGGCCCGTCCGAGATTGCCCTCGCGCTGGCTTCGCTCCAGTTCGTTTTTGAGTTGTTCGATTTCCTCCTGCACGATACTCGCCCGACCGATGACGGATTTTTCATTCTGCCAACGGGCGCGGAGGGCGTCGGATTGTTCTTTCAAATCCGCCATTTCCCGTTCCACTTTCTGGAGGCGATCCTTACTGGCGTCATCTTTCTCTTTGGCGAGAGCCTGACGCTCCATCTCCAGTTGCATCACCTGCCGCTCGAGCTGGTCGATTTCGGTGGGAAGGCTGTCGAGCTCGATCTTGAGCCGTGATGCCGCTTCGTCGATGAGATCCACCGCTTTATCCGGGAGGAAACGATCCGCGATGTAGCGATCACTGAGCGTGGCCGCCGCGATGATGGCCGAGTCCTTGATACGGACGCCGTGGTGCACTTCGTAGCGTTCTTTGATGCCCCTCAGAATGGTGATGGTATCCTCGACCGAGGGTTCATTGACCATAACTGGCTGAAAACGCCGCTCCAGGGCCGCGTCCTTCTCGATGTACTTGCGGTACTCGTCCAGCGTGGTCGCACCGATCGTGCGCAGCTCACCCCGGGCCAGTTGCGGTTTCAGCATGTTGGAGGCATCGACCGCCCCTTCGCTGGCTCCGGCACCTACGATGGTGTGAAGCTCGTCGATGAAGAGGATGATCTCACCTTCACTCGAAGTAACCTCCTTGAGAAAGGCCTTCAGTCTATCCTCGAATTCACCGCGGTACTTGGCACCGGCGATCATCGAGCTGATATCCATCGCGATGAGACGCTTGTTTTTAAGCGACTCCGGCACGTCGCCGCTGACGATGCGCCGGGCCAGTCCCTCGGCAATCGCCGTTTTTCCGACCCCGGGTTCGCCGATCAGGACCGGGTTGTTCTTGGTGCGTCGCGAGAGAATCTGCATGACCCGGCGGATCTCCTCGTCGCGTCCGATAATAGGATCGAGTTTGCCCTTCCGGGCTATAGCGGTCAGGTCGGTCCCATACTTTTCAAGGGTCTGGTACTTTCCCTCCGGATCCTGGTCCACGACCCGCTGGCTACCGCGCACTGCAGCGACGGCCTTCGTAACGGCAGGCTCGTTGATACCCTGCTCTTTCAGGATGGCCTTGATATCGGGAGAACCCTCACGAATGAGCGCGATCAGAATGTGCTCGACGCTCATAAACTCATCCTTCATCTGGGTTTTCACCTTTTCCGCCGTGTTCATGACCGCGCGGAGATCCTGCCCTGTGTAGAGCTGCTGCCCGGCGTTCCCCTGAACCGAAGGCAGTTTATCGAGCAGCTTGTTCAAAGCGGCCTCGATGACGCGGGGGACGGCACCGACCTTTTCGAGGATAGGGCGGGTAACCCCTTCGGATTGGCCAAGTAGCGCGGCAAAGAGGTGTGCACCGGTCAGCTCGGAATGGTTCTTCGAAGTGGCAAGGGTCTGTGCCGCTTGAAATGCCTCCTGCAATTTGTGGGTGAATTGATTCGGATCCATAATCGTGGCCCAACATGGAGGATTTTAGCGAGCCCCGCCACGCTTATGTTGCTTAAAGCACGCCTCTATTTGGCAATTCCATGATCTGTGCTAAGGAAGACCCGCCCGGACATCACGAGGCAATAGAATCCCATGAAAGTCTTAGTCGTAGGAAAAGGAGGACGCGAGCACGCGATCATCACAGCCATTGCAGAGTCACCGACGGAGACGGAAATCTATTCATTTCCGGGGTCGGATGCGATTTTTGAGTTGGCCCGGCCTGTCGAGGCCGATGGCGTGGCCTCGCTCATCGCGGTGATGCAGCGCGAGGGCATCGAACTCTGTGTCGCCGGTGAGGAGAGTTATCTCGTGAAGGATGAAGGCCTCGCCAACGCCTGCAAGGCGGCGGGGATTCCCTGCTGGGGGCCGCCGAAGGAGTCTGCGCAGCTCGAAGCGAGCAAACAGTTCGCGAAAGAATTCATGGTCCGGCACGGGATCCCGACGGGAGGCTATGCCTCCGTTAATACCATCGACGACGCTCGCTCCGCGATCGACGGGAAATACCCGACGGTTCTGAAATTTGACGGGCTTGCCGCCGGCAAAGGGGTTGCGGTTTGCCCGGACGAGGCCTCAGCAGAGGAATTTCTTCAGGAAGTGCTCGTAGAGCGAAAGTTCGGGGCCGGCCGCCTGCTCATCGAGGATTTTCTCGAAGGGCCGGAGATCTCGATTTTTGTCTCGGTCGTGGATCACGATTACCAGATTCTCGCCCCGGCCCGTGACTACAAACGCATCTACGACGGCGACGAAGGCCCGAATACCGGCGGCATGGGTGCGGTCAGTTCCCTGGAAATGCTCAACCCGGAACTGCGTCAGGTAATCGAGGAAACAATGGTGCGGCCCACCGTAGAGGGGCTTTTGAAGGACGGACTTCCCTATCGCGGGTTCCTCTACTTCGGGCTCATGCTCACTGCGGACGGGCCGAAAATGTTGGAATACAACTGCCGTTTCGGAGATCCCGAGGCGCAGGCGGTGCTGCCGATGATCAGCGGAGATTTTGTCCGCTATGTCTTTGAAGGGGCGAAGGGGAATCTCCAGCCCGATCTCATCCAGTTTGCCGACGGCTGGAGCATCTGTCTCGTTTCCGCCTCGGCGGGGTACCCGGCCTCATCGCGAAACGGGGATGTCATCTCAGGTCTCGATCAAGTCAGCGACGCCCGCGTATTTCACGCGGGAACGAGGCGGAATGTGGAGGGTAAATTTGAAACGGCCGGCGGACGGGTTCTTGTCGTGGTGGCCTCAGGAGCCACCCGGCAGGAGGCGGTCGCAAAGGTCTATCGCGAGAGTGACAAGGTCGATTTTCCGGGTAGACAGCGCCGCACCGATATCGGAACGCGAAATTTTTGATAGCGCTGCCTCGATTTGTGCCTAAAGGTGAACCGCTCGCCGCAAGAACCCCGCCTACCAGGCCGCCGACTTTTGAGTGATACGGGAGACATCATCAGAGAAGAAATCCTGAGCCCCGAGGGGATACAGGAGGCCATCGCCGTTATCGCCCGTGACATCGCCTATCGCTGTGCCGGGGACAATGTGGCCTTCATCGGCATCTACACCCGCGGTGTGACTTTCGCCCGTCGTGTCGCGGAGGTCTTGAAAAAGCAGGGCCTCGATTACCCGGTCGGGACGCTCGACATCTCGCTCTATCGCGACGATTTCGACAATCGCGGGACCGACCTACCCCGACTGGAGAGTTCGGATGTGCCTTTTGCTCTCGACGGCACTCGCGTCATCATTTTTGACGAAGTGATTTTCACCGGACGAACGATTCGGGCTGCACTCGACGGGCTCATGGACTACGGGCGGCCCTCCAAGATCGAGCTCGCCGTACTCATTGACCGGGGGCATCGCGAGATCCCGATCCAGCCCGACTATGTCGGTAAAAAGATCGGCACAAACCGCGACCAGTATGTGAAAGTGCGATTTCACGAAGACGATGACCGCGAGGGTGTTTTCATCGTAAAAAAGCGACCTGGCATTGCGTCTCACCCGCATGAGTGAACTAAAACCCCGAAAAGACCTCCTCGACATCGAAAGCCTGGAACTGGCCGAGATCGAGTATGTCCTGGAAAACGCGGTTCCCTTCAAGCAGCTCTTCCAGCGCTCCGTGAAAAAGGTCCCGACCCTGCGCGGAAAAACCGTGCTCAATCTCTTCTACGAGCCCTCCACGCGGACGAGCACCTCATTCGAAGTCGCGGCAAACCGCATGTCGGCGGATGTCACGAATTTCACGGTCTCAAGCTCTTCGGTCGTAAAAGGCGAGTCGCTTCTCGATACGATCGAGACTCTGCAGGCAATGCGCTCTGACTACATTGTGATCCGCCACCAGGCGGCCGGAGTGCCCGGCATCGTGGCAAAAAATACCGGAGCCTCGGTCATCAATGCCGGCGACGGGCATCATGCCCACCCGACCCAGGCGCTCTTGGATGCGATGACGCTCCGGGAGGTTTACCCGGATTATCAGGGGAGAAAAGTCGTTATCGTCGGGGATATTCTACACTCCCGGGTGGCCCGCTCGACGAGCACACTTTTACACAAGCTCGGCATCGAAGTGGCAGTGTTAGGGCCGGGCTCGCTGGTACCGGAGGGGCGCCACGATTTTATGACCCGCCTTCGCTCCTGGGACGAGGTTTTCGACTGGAAACCCGACGCGGTCTATCTCCTTCGCGTACAGATGGAGCGGCAGGAAGGACAGTTTTTCCCCAGTATCGCCGAATATCACAAGATGTATGGCATGAACAGCGAGCGGCTCGTGCGGATGCGCGAACTGGGCGCCTATCTCATGCATCCGGGGCCGGTGAATCGAGGAGTCGAGATCACCGATGAGGCGATGCGCTATGAGCGCAGCCTCATCAGCACCCAGGTTGAAAACGGTATCGCGGTCCGCATGGCGGTCCTGCACTGGTTGAAACCCGAAACGGACAAGGATTGATCAAGATGGGTTACGTGAGTCGACTTTTCAAAAATGGCAGAATCGCCACGGCGGACTCTCCGGACCTTCGTGTCGCCGACATACTCGTCGATGAATGCGGGGTTGTCTCTGTGATCGGTGTGGGACTGACGGCGGGAGAGGGAGTCGAAGTGATCGACTGCACCGGATGCCTCCTCGTGCCGGGAATGTTCGATGTGCACGTCCACTCGCGGGAGCCGGGGTATGAGCACAAGGAAACACTGGCCTCCTGCGCGGCTGCCGCACTGCACGGCGGTGTCACGGGGGTGGTTCTGATGCCTGACACTTCACCTCCGGTGGACTCGGGAAATCTCGTGAAGAGCGCGCAGGACCTCGTTTCAGAGATCAGTCCTATTTCGATGTATCAATCCGGATGCCTGACAAAAGGTCGGCAGGGAACCGAACTCGCGGGCTTTTCCGGCATGGCCGCGAGGGGAGTTCCAATGCTGACCGACGCCGATCGCTCGGTGCCCTGTCCGGATCTGATGCGGCGTTGTATGGAGTATGCGAAAGACTTCGATCTGCTCGTCACTTCGCATGCCGATACCCCGGCGCTCACGAAGGCGGGAGCAATCAACGAGGGGCGGGTTTCCTATCGCTTCGGACTTCCGGGAATTCCCGCGATCAGTCAGGAGATCGCGATCGACCGCGACATTCGTGTCGCCCAGCATACCGGTGCGCGGCTCCACCTCCAGCAACTCTCGACGGCCCGCGGCCTGAAGTCGGTCCAGTGCGCCAAAGAGGCGGGGACCAGCGTTACCTGCGAGGTATCGGCGCATCATCTGGTCCTCAACGAGCTGGACATCAAAGACTACAACACCCACTTCAAATTCAATCCGCCACTCCGGTCTCTGAAGGACAACGAAGCGCTCGTGCAGGGATTGATCGACGGTTCCATTGACCTCATCGCGAGCGATCACGCCCCGCATACCGAGTTTGAAAAATCGAGCGACTTCGGGAGTGCTCCCTTCGGTGCGACCGGACTCGAGACAACCGTTCTGGTCCTGTTTGACCGCTTTATCAACCGTGGGATTTTCGGATGGGATCTTCTCATCCAGCGTTACTCCGATGCGCCTCGTCGACTCATCGGGTTGAAGCCCGTGGCAATCAAAGAAGGCGCTGCTGCCGAGTTCTTCGTCTTCGACCCCGCCGCGTCGACCACGATTTCCCGCGACTACCTGCGAACCAAGAGCCCCGTCACCCCTTTTATGGGCGAAACGCTCTCGGGTGCCATTCGTAAGACGGTGGTGGGCGGGGTGTTGCACGAGTGATCGTGAAACCGCCTGTCGTTGAAATGCCCAGCCCTTCTTGAAGCTGAGATTTTTTGTGCTTTTCAACAGAAGGCGCAGCGAGGAGAGACTGGCGGCGCGGCACCGGGTGAGTTATTTGGAAAATTTCTCGCCGACGTGGAGCCCGGGCGCATCGTCCTTTTTCCTCTCGGCGGCGATGTCATCGAGGAGTCACTATATGTGGCGCGCCTGTGTTTTGCAAACCAACCACCGGTTCCTCTCCGGACGCTGGGCGGCATCCACCTCGCCACGGCGCTTCTCCTTTCCTGTGAGCGGGTTCTCAGCACGGATGATCGGATGAAAGCAGCGGCGAAGGTGCTCGGATTGGTCGCCGTTAAATGAGATTCGCCTCGTTTAGCCTTAATCGGAAACCTTTTTCCGTTAAATTTCGTCGTTGTTCGGAAATGGGGAGAGTCAATTCATGTCATCCACCGAACAGGATCGCCACCACCCTTTTCTCCGTCAGTTCACCTCGAACGAAGCGGAAATCCGTGCTTTTCTACGCCAGTTCGTTCCTTCGCGGGCGGATGCGGATGACATCATGCAGGAGGTTTCGATCATGCTATGGGAAAAATTCGATACTTTTCGTGAAGAAGGCAATTTCCGGTCGGCGCGATTCGAAGTGCTCGCCTGGTTGCGGGACAAGGGCCGCGACCGGCTTGTTCTCAGCGAGAAAGTGGTCGATCTATTAGCCGCGGCGGTGGATGAACTGGAGCCTCATCTGGAAAGACAGCGGCAAGCCCTTGAGCACTGCATCGATCAGGTCGCGCCGGCGAGGCTTCCTTTCCCAAAGAAGGCCAGCAGCACACAGCGGGACTTCATTCACCGGGCGACCTCGGGACTCGCGAGGACCCACTTTTCGGCCTCGGGCTCGCTCTTGAGAGGCACTCCGTTGAGCCCAGCCAGGGCGAGCGAAGGAACCGCGATCCCCAGTTCGGCGGATTTGGCGAGGCAGGTGTCCTGGAGCTTCTCGTCGAAGAGCGGCAAGCCATCCTCCGGCATCGGGCTTGATCCCGAAATCGACCTACACCCCGTCGAGCCCGATGCGTTTCGCGAGATCGAGCGCGGCCGGTTGCGCGGCGAATTGCATCGTCCAGTCACAGGCTCCGATCTTGACCCGCATGTCCGCGGTGGCGACGCGGAGGGCATCGACCTGCCCGGCAAGGGTGACGAGGACGATGGTGTGGAGGACGGTGCGGCGTTTCATGGTAGGATAGTTTAAAAAGGATCGGGCGTCTGTCTTTGCGTATCGACGCCATGATCCCTGCGACTCTGACTGCCGTGCACCCCGAAAACAACCGGGTGCGCAAACCCGAAATGCACCGACCTTCTCCCGCGATCTCGCTCGTTCGAATTCCCTGAAATAACCCCCGCACCCATGACCCGCCAACTCCTCCTCCTCTTGATCTGCTCTACCTATTTGGTAGTCTCCGCCGCCTCGCCGAAGCCGAACATCATTATCATCTTCACCGACGACCAGGGCTATGGAGATCTCGGGTCATTCGGCTCGACGACGATTCGCACTCCGCACCTCGACCGGCTTGCGAAAGAGGGACGCAAATTCACCAGCTTCATGGTCGCCTCGTCGGTTTGCTCGCCTTCGCGTTCGGCGCTGCTCACCGGATCTTATCCAAAGAGGGTGGGCATGCATCAGGGGGTCCTTTTTCCCACCTCGACCACCGGCTTGAACCCTGACGAACACACCATCGCCGACCACCTGAAGCAGCAGGGCTACGCTACCGCCTGTTTCGGCAAATGGCACCTAGGCCACCATCCGGAGGTGCTCCCGACTGCGAACGGCTTCGACACCTACTACGGCATTCCCTATTCCAACGACATGAATCACCCGGACAATGAGGGCAAACCCAAGGGCGGTGCGGAGGGAATGGACGAGCTGTGGAATGATCCCGAGTCGACCCTGACCAAGTGGCAAACACCGCTCATGGAAGACGAGAAGATCGTCGAACTCCCCGTTGACCAGCGCACCATCACCCGTCGCTGCACCGACCGGGCCATCGGCTTCATCGAGGAAAACCGGGAGCACCCCTTTTTCCTCTACCTGCCCTACTCGATGCCGCACATCCCGCTTTACGTGCCCGACGAGATCCGCGATCCCGATCCCAAGCGCGCTTACATCAACGCCATCGAGCACATCGACTCCGAGGTCGGGCGTGTCTTTGATCTTTTGAGGGAACTCAAGCTCGCCGAAAATACCTATGTGATTTTCACGACCGACAACGGCCCGTGGCTCACTTTCAAACATCACGGCGGCTCCGCCGGTCCGCTGCGCGACGGCAAGATGAGCTCTTTCGAGGGCGGTCAGCGGGTGCCCTGTATCATGTGGGCGCCGGGCCGCATTCCGGCGGGCACGGAGTGCGATGGACTCGCCTCGACCATGGACCTGCTTCCCACCATCGCGACGATCACCGGGACCCCTCTTCCCGCCGACCGGCTTATTGACGGTATTGACATCTCCGCGCTGCTGACCGGTGGGGCTGATTCTCCGCGGAAGGAGTTCCTCTATTATCACAAGGGTGGCCGCATCGAGGGCATCCGTGAGGGTGACTGGAAACTGCTCGTGAAATATCCGGAAGACAAAAAAGGACTCGACCTCACCGCCGAACCGAAGTTGATGTTGTTCAACCTGAAGGATGACCTCGGTGAACAAAACAACCTCGCGGCGGAAACGCCGGAACTCGTCGAGCACTTGCGCCAGCGCATGCTCGATCTGGATGCCGCCATCGAAGCCGGCGCGCGGCCTGCGTGGAAGAAGTCTCGTGCGTGAGATATGGCGACCAAATTCAAGGCACACACCCGTCCTCGCCCATGCCCCCAAAACTCCATCTTCTTCTCTGTGTTCTCCTTGTCTCTGTGGCGAAGTCCCTCGCCGCCGACCCACCCAACATTCTCCACATCCTGACCGATGACCTGGGATGGACGGCGTTGAGTTGCTGCGGCAATAAGGATGTCGCCACGCCGCACCTCGACCACCTCGCCGCGCAGGGAATGCGTTTCACGAATGCCTACGCCGACGCGCAATGTTCGCCCACTCGTGCCGCCTTCCTTTCCGGACAATACGGCGCACGGACCGGCGTGTTCAAAGTGCTCAGCGAGAAAGAACCGTCGCGCGCCTTCCTGCGG
>JAGNMT010000602.1 GCA_017991025.1 Verrucomicrobiales bacterium | reverse complement strand
GTGCCGAGTGAGCCGAGGCTGGCCACCACTGTGTTCTCATTGCAGATTGCGGCGACCCAAGCCCGGTCAAGGGGCTGCGCCGGCTTCACTGTCGCAAGCGCCGCATAAGTTCCGTCTTTAGTCGCAAAAAGTCGATCGATCGACCAGGCCGCCAGCTTTCCCGACGGGGAGGCATAAGATTCCTTTTCCAACTGTTCCACGTACTTCTGCCACGCGGCAAAAGCCGTTTCAGTCAGTTTCGAGCCCTCATCGGAGAAGCCGGCCTTACCGATCTCACCAATGAGGCGGTTCCGTTCTCCAAGCCACTGCTGAATCGTCGTCGCGTTTCTCTTTTGATTTTCAGGATTGGGAATGAAGACGATAGGCAGGACAGCTTCGGAGAGCAGTCCGGATCTTCGAGCTCCGTCGATTCGTTCTTTGGCCGACTCCAGATTGACGAGAAGGTCAGGTAAACTGTCTCCCGTGATCACTGCGGGAACGGCATTTTCACGGCCACGCAATTCTTTATCGAGCTGCTGCCACGCGATCATGGAGGGACTCTCCCGAATGCCAAACGGTTGAAAATTGACCTCCAACCCCGGCATTTCTTTTGCGAAGATTGAAACCAACGCCAACAGGGGGACGACGATAGCCGCCGGGCACGCCAGATGCCGCATAACGGTCCATCCGGTGAAAGTCACGTTCCCTTTAACCGGGGTGATTTCACGGGAAAAGCGGACCGCAATCGGGGCAAACCCATAGAGCATCACGAGAGCCCCCACCGCGACGCCGATCGCGACTAAATTGCCCATTTCGGAAAGGCCGGGGAGAGAACTGAGATTGAGCGAGAGAAATACCGCTGCCGTCGTCGCCGCTGCCCAGAAAATGCCCGGACCAACCGATTTTCGCAGGGCTTTTGCATCACCCCCGCTGTCGATTGCCTCGCGGTAGAGAACGATACCGTAGTCCACCGCCAGTCCCATGAGAATGGCGGCAAATCCAGCGCTCATGACATTGAGATCGCCGAAAAGAAGTCCTCCCAATTGAATTGTAATCGCGAGAATGCCCAGCATTGCCGACATGAGCCAGGCGAGTGGTCGGGACTGACGATGCATCACCCAAAAGAGCAGGGCAATCAGGACCATTGTGGAAAAAACCGACAGGCTCATGTCCCGCTCCATTTCCGCGCCGATTTCCGCCATAAAGGCGGGGGTGCCGGTCAGGCCGACTTGCACCGGATTCTCCATCGCGTGAGTTTTCAACCATTCAGCTTCCCAGGTCGCGACGACCTCTTTCATCTCGTCGAGCCATAGAGCGGCTTTTCTATAGTCAGAGAAATTGACCCCGTTCCCCTCGACATACATGACCTGAAAAGTGCCATCGCCTGAGCTCATGGGATCCGGGCCGGACGAGCCGGGACCGCCCGCCCCGTCGCCCAGGATCTCGCCAAGCTGCGACAACCCGAGAGGATCGTAGCTTTTCACAACGACGTTTTGATCAAAAAACCCACTCTGAATCACCTCCATGGCCGAGCCTATCTCCTTTTCTGACTGTCCTGCTGCTAATCGGGCTCCGAGATCGTTGAGTTTTCCCTCGGGCGCATTCAGCCAGAGCCAGGCGAGAAGACCTCCGCCATCGGTAACCAACTCAGTGAGCGACAACTCCTGAAAAACATCGGCAACGAGTTCACGATGCCCGGTGAGATGGGCTGCGAGTGAAGCGCTCGCTTCCTCGGTGATAAAGGATTCTTTCGCCTTCACCGTCACAATGAGCTGTCCATCGCGACTGAAATAGCGATTGAGCCGATCCATTCCCTGTACCTCGGGAAGATCGGCGGGCAGCATCTCATAAAGACTCGCCGAAAAGTGCACCTGTATGACACTGAATGCTGTGATCACCATGATCACTGTCAGAATAATGGCGGGATGAAGGCGGGTCATAAATACTGTCGGTCAGGGGCGGGAGAGAGTAGCGTCGAAACGTTCTTGTCACAAGACCGCTCGGATTCACGTGGATCGCCTCGATTACACTTCACTGTTTCGTTTCGAGTCCCTCCAGCTTCCTAAAATCGATCTGCGGTTTCCGATCCGGCGTCTCCGGTCGTTTGAAGGCCTGATACCGTTCCACCGGTTCACTGAATTTCCATTGCGTGAGTCCCCCGGCACCCAGCCCGTCTTCTGGCCCGTTGCCCGATTTCGTTAGAAACGCATTACCTTCCATCGGTACCACCCGCGATGAGGTCGATGCTGATACCGCGAAGGCGGCGATGAACGGTACAATAACCCGGGCAAAATGTGGAAACCAGCGGGGGCGTATTCGGGCAGGCATGACTTTGTGAGTGAAACCGAAAGCAAAGGGAGCGCAGGATTGCCGCGATTACGAGGATTTTTCGGCTTTCCGGCGATGAAACGAATCCATCACACCACGCCACTACAACCCCGCCATCTCACTCCAGACCCGCACGATCTTCGATTTCACCGAGCTGAGATCTCCCGTGTAGTTGTTAACAAAAAGAGTGAAGGCATAGCGCTTTCCGGACCGGGCATTCACATAACCGGCGTAATTCCGGATCCGGTCAAGTGTGCCGCTTTTTGCCCTGATCCTGCCTTCCGCCGCCGATCCGCCACCGATGCTCCGCAAGGTTCCCGACTGACCCGCTGTCGGAAGGGAATCATAAAAACTCTCGAAATGCTCCCCTTTGGCGGCGTAGTAGAGCATCATCGTCATTTGCCGCGGGGTCACCGTATCAGACCGTGAAAGCCCGCATCCGTCTCCCATGAAAAATCCCGTCATATCGATGCCTTTTGCAGCCCAGTGGGCAAAGACCACCTCCGAGGCATCAACTGTGGTTCCCTTTTTCCCGGAGG
>JAGNMT010000601.1 GCA_017991025.1 Verrucomicrobiales bacterium | reverse complement strand
ATAATCGATCTCTTCCGCCAGCGGTTTCGGGTGTAACTCTATCGGAACAGGCTCGGTGTCTGTCGTCCCAAGAATGACACGGTTTTGCCAGGGGATTACAAAGAGAACGCGCCCATCCTCGGTGCTCGGAATCATCACCGCCGTCTCGCCCCCGAGAAACCGCCGGTCAAGAACAAGGTGAATGCCCTGACTGGGACGGATGACAGCTTCGGCACCCGGATCATCCATACGCCGGACTGAATCGGTGAAAACACCGGTCGCATTGATGACGACGCGCCCTCTTAAGCGGTAATCCCGGCCATCGAGTTGATCCCGCGCCACGACCCCGGCGATACGCCCGCTCTCCCGGACCAATTCCTCGACCTGCACATGATTCGCCACCGCCGCCCCGTTGGCGACCGCCGTCCTTGCCATCGCGATAGCAAGGCGGGCGTCGTCGAATTGCCCGTCCCAATAAAGAGTGCCGCCATAAAGGCCATTTTGCAGGAGATTAGGGATTTGAACCGCGACACTCTTCGCTGAAAGATGACCGGTCGGCCCCATACCCAGTTTCCCTGCAAGAAGATCGTAGATCGTCATCCCGACACCATAGAACGCACGTTCATACCAGCGGTAGGCAGGCACGACAAAAGGGAGTGGTATCACCACGTTCGGGGCATTGCGCAGGAGCCGTCCACGCTCGCGCAAGGACTCCCTCACCAGGCCAATCTCGCCGCTACGCAGGTAACGAACACCCCCGTGGATCAGCTTCGTGCTTTTAGAGGAGGTGCCCTCCGCAAAATCAGCCTGCTCGAGCAGCGCCGTGCGGTAGCCCCGCGTCGCTGCATCCGCCGCAATCCCGAGACCGGTCGCACCGCCTCCGATAACAATGATATCCCACTGCTCCGACGCATCGGCAAAGCGGATGAGTTGTGCGTTGCGATTCATGCAAAGCCAGTATCAGGACCCTGCCGGGAAAGTCAACGTTCGATCCCGAAGACGTAGCGCCCGTCCTTCACCGTCACCTCGGGCGGGCACCGATTCTCCTGAAACCAGTCCCAGCCCTCTTTCAGATTCTCCCAGAATGGCTCGTGCACACTTCCTCGATGTCTCGACATCATCTCCCCCGTCATCGGAAAGGGAAAAGAATGCACCCGTACGAAATTCTGCCCGTCTTTCAAAGCCGCATCGACAAGCGTGTAAAGCTGCTCGATAGCCGCATCTGTCATCGCAAAACAACCGATCGAGACGGACTTCCCGTGTATCATGATGAGTCCACCGGTCCGGCCCAATTGGCGATCATAGTCATTCGGATAACCCACATCCATAGCCAGGTGATAACCGCTCTCCGGATTCAGACGGGCTCGGCTGATCGTATAAAATCCCTCTGGAGCCTGACCATCCCCCTCTTTCGTTTTAGGTCCTGGCTCTCCACTGAAATAGGCGATCCGGTAGGCCTTGAAAAATTCGAACTCACGGGACTCTTCATTTTCGAGCCAGACCTCAAGTAGTCCGGTGCGGTTGTCATTCTTGATGATGCGGAGAAAGACAGGCCGACCTACTTTCTCGAAGTCCCAAAAGTAGGGGCTCGACCCGGCATCTTCAGTTCCTTCCCAGGCATTCGGCTCGGACCACTTGCGTATCGCCTTCACGGCCCGGTCAGGATCCTCACTGCCGATCTCCGAAGGCCCACCCGGAAAAAATCCGGGCGCGGGATCCTCCGCATCAAGAAGTAAGACTGCGGAAAGCCCGCCTACTACACCAATCAGAAATAGCCATCGTCCCGTTTCCTTCATTCCACACCCATACGGGTCACGCGATCACGTTCTTCCAACCCCATCAATTTTAGTTTATTCGATAGAAGTCTATAGAGCCCTATATGAAGCCGGAAACCAATCAGTCTCAGCGGGCATACCGCCACATCCGGCAGAAGCTGCTTGATGGTTCCGTGTCACCGGGGACACGCCTTTCCTATGGTCTGATAGGCAAAGAGATTGGCATCAGTGCCACTCCCGTGCGTGAGGCGGTCGGGCAGCTTGCGAGCGAAGGATTTGTCGATCTCGTGCCTCAACTGGGTGCCATTGTCAGGGAACTGACCCGCGAAGAAGCGATCGAACTTTACGAACTTCGTGAAGCCCTCGAATCCTTCGCCGCACGA
Organism: Verrucomicrobiales bacterium; assembly: GCA_017991025.1. Classification (GTDB taxonomy): domain Bacteria; phylum Verrucomicrobiota; class Verrucomicrobiia; order Verrucomicrobiales; family DEV007; genus Arctic95D-9. The sequence goes on along the minus strand of JAGNMT010000601.1, from coordinate 721 downwards.
CGAGCCGCCGATCGTATCAGCGATCGGCTCCTCGGCGAACTGGATCGGAACCTCCATCAGGCGGCCGGGATCGTCGCCAAGGTACGGCTCTCGGGGAAGGAAACGGCCAACCGGATGGTCGCCACCCAGTTCCACGCCCTCGACCTCGCCTTTCACATGACTATAATCGAGGCTTCAAGAAATCGCCGAATGCTCAAAGTAGTCGGTGATTCCCACATCCTCACGCGGATCTTCCAGGCGGATCGCCACGGCTTCCGACTCGACATTCTTGAGACCACCCAGGCCGAACACGAAGCCATCGGTTCCGCGATCAGAAGCCGCGACGCCAATGCAGCGCACGAGGCCATGGCGCGCCACATCCGAAACAGCCTCGATCTCACCCTGACCGAAGCCGATAATGAACCGTCCGACCGCTGGTGGGCGGAGTGATCCGCACTTCATGAAAACAACAACGGTTCCATCCTTGATCTCCACGGTGATTCTTCTCGCAGGCATATGCGGTGAACTCCCCGCCGCCCCTCCATTGCCGTTGACGAATCTCGAATCACCTCTCATGCTCGCCGGGGTGTGGGTACCCGAAGATCCACAGAGTATCGCCTTCGAAAATTTGCCGCGGGTGGCGAGCAGGCACGCCGGCATCAGCGATGTCCGTGTGACCAACGGGGTGAACCAGCACAACTATCTCACTCATCACAACGGCAGGTTCTGGGCGATGTGGAGC
>JAGNMT010000600.1 GCA_017991025.1 Verrucomicrobiales bacterium | reverse complement strand
GGAAGGTCGTCATTCTCGACCGCCGTTGAAAAGGACTCTTTCCCGGCCGCGTCACGAGTGATCTTTTCCACCCTCAAGGTGGGATCGGCAACGACGCCGAGGCGATGAGACATGACGTCGAACCAGTAGGTGATGCCTTTCTTGAGGGAGACACGGTATTGATCGGCATCGCCGGGAACATCGAAGCGGCCCGCGATCTCGGAGGGGGCAGCCACCGTTTGCAGTTCGCTCTTGCTGTCCTCTTCCACAACAGGCGCGGTCGCGAATCCGATCCGTACCGCGTTTGCCCCGGCAAGGGTGTGCTCAAAGGCAGGCAACATACTCTCCCGCGGTATGCCTGAATGAAAGGAGGTCGGGATCGTTTCCCGGGCCGGAACATCGAGACTGACCTCGAGGGTCTCAAGGGGCTTGCCTTTGATCGTCCAGTTTTCGCCGAGGGAACCATTCGGCAGATTGCGGCCGAAGAACGTGAAGGCTCGTTTTTTCCCTGGCTCCCCGGCGGGAGGAAATACAAAATCCACATGCGGCCCGCGACTGAGACGAAGATGATAGAAGAACTCGCGCCCGCCTCCGTAAAGCGCATCGCAGAGCGAGACAAAATACTCCCCATCCGCCGGAGGTGTGAAGTCGACGAAAGGATCGCGCCCGAAATGATACCGGCTGCTCTCGAGTTCCCGTCCCTTTGCGTCAGAGACCGCCATCAAAACATCGCCTTTCGCATCGACCCGCTCCGCGAGGACTTCGAGGAGGACACGCTCCCCTTTCTTTCCGCCGAAACGGAACCAGTCGAACCGGCCCGCATCGAGTGTCCCGAGCATGCCCCCTTCGACGGCAAGAGGAGTCGCGGTTTCCGGAGTGGCGTGATCTCCCGTCTCGATGGCCTCGGTTGATCCTGACGGAAACACCACAAACGGCCTCGCCGTGGAAAGACCGAAATACCCGAGCGAACGCACCTCGTAAACCCCCGGGGCGACGTCAGCGGGAATCGTCACGGTGAACTTGCCATCGACCGGACGCGGTGCCGGATAAAATTCATCGGCCGGAAGCATGACCGGCTGACCGATGATTTTCGGATGCGAAAAGCGGAGGCCCTTCGCGCCGTCGAGCTCTTTTCCCGTCGTCGTCATCTCAAAGGTCGTTCCCGCCTTCGCCACGGCAGGGGAAACCGTGAGAAGGTCGGCATTCGGCATAAAAGCGAAGACCGGACCGGAGATCAGAAGAACGACGAAAAGGGAAAAGGCGGTGAGGAGAATTCTCATCGATTGGCAGGTTTGGCAGGGAAGATCGGGAGAGGGATGAGGTAACGAGTTTACCCTGTCCGCTCAACGATTGAACATGAACTCCTTCGTGTTGAGGATCACCCAGACGATGTCTTCAAAGGCCTCTTTCTCAGCCTGTTCCCTGGATAATTTTGCCGGGTCGGCGGCGGAGAGGTCGCGCTTCTTCTTCAAATGGGCGAGGGCGATGGAGAGTTCTTCCGCGACAGGCTCGCGGGAAAGCGCACGCAGATAAAGTTCCGAAAGCCTGTCTTCATCGCTGCGGTCAGCCGCCTTTGCCAGCGTCGCGGCGCGCCCGTTGCCGGCGTTAAGTTTCGTCTGGATCGTGTCGGAGTTCAGAAGATGGAGGCTCTGCCCGAGATTGGCTTCGCCGGTGCGTTCGCATTCGCAAGCCGTGTCCATCGAAGGGCGACCGAACATCATCAGAAACTCGGATTCGAGAGTGCCCTTTTCATTGGGCAGCGCGATCGCCCGCACCGCCTGGGGCAGGCGACTGAATGAATTCACGGCCCCCGTCACGTCGTTGACGGAATCAAGGAGGACCTCGGCCTGAAGGCGCTTCGGATAATATCTGGCGTAGTTCTGTTCGTCACCCCCGTTCCGATCATTAGGGTCGTCGCTCATCTGGTAGGTTCGACTGTTCGTGATCGTGCGGATGAGCTGCTTGAGGTCAAATCCACTTTCAACAAACGAGGCCGCCAGTTCTTCGAAAAGCTCCGGATGCGTGGCCGGATTGGTCGGACGTATGTCGTCCTCGGGCTCAACAAGGCCCCGACTGAAGAAGTGCTTCCAATAACGGTTCACGAGCGCTTTTGCGAAGTAAGGATTATCCTTTGAGCGCACCCAGTCCGCGAGGTAAGTGCGCGGATCCTGAGACTCCGGGATCTCGAGCGGTGCGGCAGCACCGGGGATCTGCGGTTTCAATTTCTCTTTCGTCCCGGGATGCTCCATCAGGGCCGCTTTCTGACGATGAAAATAGATATCTTCTTCAGGAAGTTTCGGAATACCCTTTTTTTCGAGGGTGGAGAAAAAGGCAGTGAACGCATAGTAGTCATTCTGCGTCCACTTTTCGTAGGGATGGTGGTGGCACTGGGCGCATTGCATCCGGATACCCAGAAAGACCTGGGCGATGTTCTCCATGCGTTCCTTGCCATCGACTACGACGCGATACCAGCTCACCGCCGGATTTTCAATGGACTTCCCGCTCGCCAGAACAAGCTCGGAGGCAAACTGGTCGAAGGGCTTGTTTTCGTTCAGATTGCTACGGATCCAGGCGTGGAAAGCATAAGAGTCGCGAGTCACCCAATCAGTGCCTCCATCCACTTTGTTCCGCAGGATACCCGCCCATTTCCCGGCAAAGTAATCGGCGTAGTCCGTGGATTCGAGGAGCTCATCTATTTTCGCGGCGCGTTTGGCGGGATCGGTCGATGTCAGGAAAGCACGCGTCTCCTCAAGAGTCGGGATACGCCCGGCGATATCGAGGGTGACACGCCGAAGGAAAACGCTGTCTGATGCCTCGCCCGAGGGAGGAATCCCCATGACACCGAGCTGGGTAAAGATGCGCCTGTCGATAAAGTTCTTC
>JAGNMT010000599.1 GCA_017991025.1 Verrucomicrobiales bacterium | reverse complement strand
TCTCTATGCCGGTTTTGGAGAGCGTCGTCCACAGGTAACAGAACACTATCTGCGGGATGCCCTCGATGCCGTGATCAAAGGAGAAGCACCTGTCGTGTCGAAGACCGACGCGATAGGATGCCTTATTGAGGTTTTGCCTTAGCCTGTTCGATCCGGAATCATACCCGCCCCAACAACTCCCGCATGCCTGCCGTCAATTGATCGTCCACACTGCTGGCACAATTGGCCACACTCACTTCATATCCGCCCTGAGGATAGGCCTCCTTGACCGGGATATACCAGGGGCCACCATCACCATAGGCGGCGGTAGCCACAAAGCGTGAAGGTGCGATCTGCTGAGCACGGAGCTGATACTCGACAAAACTCTCAGCGGGGAGATGTAGCAGGGTGACGTCGTCGAGATGCAAAGCGCTGAGCACGATGGGGGTCTTCGACGCGATGCGGCGGATCCAGCTCACCCGCATCGCCGGCCGGATCCGGCTGGCCGCGCCATTGGCGGCGTTTTTCATCTGAGTCAGGTCGCCCGCTTCAGTAAAGACGGGATTCACCTCCGGCAACAGATCGTGTGTCACCCAGGAGACCTTTTTCAACGGGGTCGCAGTCAGTTTCCGCTCTGTCGCCACCATGGCATCGTAAAGCCGTCCGGTCATCTCAACACGAGCTTCCGGGGTGCCATCGTTGTATTTCCCTGCGGCTATATTACCGGCACCTCCCGTAAAATAGAGGTGGACGCAACCGGGTTCCTGTTCCTGCATCCGCTTCCGGGCGAGACCGACGAAGTCACTGCTGACCTCGCCCCGCCCGTAATGACTCATCGGGTGGCAGGCATAATAATGGCACGACACGACCTTCTCGTCACCGCTGTAAAACGCCACCGTCTTGAGCATAGGATCGATGAGCCCCTCGGGGAGCGCGATCAATTCCGGAACCTTGCACGCGCTGCCACGCATACGAACGACCTTTCCATCCGGTCCGATCTCCACCCGGCGATTGCCGGCGATACGTTCAACTCGCGATTGCGCTGATGCGGTATGCGTGAGCGGTTTCATCCTTTGCAAGGCCCCGGCGACCGCCTGCCTTCCTCTCTCAAGGCATTCCCTAAAAAAGGATAGATCGACAATCTGCAGCCCCGCCTTTTCCTCCGCGATGAGCGCTTCGCTGGCGAGGCACACGAAGGGAGCATCGTGCTGGTGAACGCACTGCACCGCGACACGATCCGGGCTTGTCCCGGCCGCCTCGGCCAGAGCAGACCTCCAGGCGACATGGGCTTCGTTGAGCAGGCCCGTCCAATCCACCGCGCAAACCACAATGGGCTCCCCTGCTCCGAGAATGACAAAACCGATCGCTTCGAGGGAATCTGACACCGCTTTCACCGGCGTGATCCACCCCCCGCAAAGTGGGTGCCCAATCGGAGGTGTCACCTCAAAGCGAAACGGAGCGATCCGCACCGTTTCCCCATCCGCAGCGAGCCCCACGTCGGTTAATACTCCGGGAATGAGGGTCGCTCCCGCCGCAAGTGATGTATTGAGAAAGTCCCGGCGGGAACGGCGGGAGATAGGTTCGGCGAAAAGAGGTTCAGTCATGGGCTCCAAGGGTCTAATTTCCCCAGACTAGCCAAAACCTATGCAGGCTGTCACCCACGCCATCGCGTAAGGCGCCCACCAACTGCCGCCTAACGCACCATCGTCTCCAGATTTGCAATGTTCTGCTTCATCACCGAAAGCCAGTCGCCTTCGCCGGGGACATTCGCATTCGGGGAAAAGACAACGCTCTTCAACCCAAGCGCCGCGATCGCCGCTACGTTCGCTTCCGACGGTTTGTCTTCCCATATCATCCACTCCGCGTTGTGGCCGGCGATGAGCTTTTTCAAGTCGTTAAGATCCTTATCCTTCATTTCCATCCCCGGCTCCCATTCGAGAGCTTCAATCTTGAGGTCGTAGGCACGGGCGAAATATTGATAGATCGGGTGGGAGGCCACGAGCGGTCGGTCACCCCACTTTCTACCAAAGGCCTTCATCGCCGAATCGAGCGCATCAAGATCCGCTTTCAGCGCGGTGAAGTTCTGATCGATCTGCGCAGCGGCATCCGGTTGAAGCAATTTGAAGCGGGTCGCAATCGCCGCGGCCTGCTTCGCCGCCTGGGAAAAGTCGATCCATGTCGTAAAAACGGTACCAAAGTGTGTATGCACGGTCCCACTTCCGTGTTGATGCTCCTTGCCTTTGCTCTTGATGTAGGCGGATGAAAAGCTTTTGGAAGTATCGAGCTGCTTCGAAGAGGGAAGCGAAACACCCGCCATCCACTTCTCATAATCAGCGCCGTTTCGAAGAATCAGATCGGCTTTTTGAAAAGCGAGCAAGGCCTTATCATCCGGTTTCCAAAACGCGGGATCCTCTTCCGGATCGACGAGATAGTTCAATTCGAAGGCATCCGTGGCGAGACGCCCCGCGAAATAGTGAAGCGGGTAATTCACTGACTGAACCACTGTCTTCTTTTCGTCAGCGAGAACGGTGACCGTAGTGAGCAGCGCGAGAGCAACGGGGAGGCCATGAACGGAAAAAATCTTCATCGTTTTGAGCAGTGATCGAGGTTGAAGAGAAATCTAATCGCCCGTGTTACGCATAAAATCCGCAACCTGAGCAAAAAAAGCAGAAAGATGCCGACGCGCCTCACCAGCAATAGCCGTTTCGTCCATCGCCTCACCCATCAATTCGAGCCAGCGATCGCGTTCCGCCGTTCCGATCGCGAAGGGCGCGTGACGCACGCGCAGACGGGGATGCCCCCGCTCCAGGAGATAACGGTTCGAGCCCCCGAAACGAAAAATCAGGAAATCACGCAGCCTTTTTTCAGACCCGGCCCAGTCG
>JAGNMT010000598.1 GCA_017991025.1 Verrucomicrobiales bacterium | reverse complement strand
GATGGTCTCGGCTGCGGGATCAAGCTCACCCAGTCTTGCCGGCAGTTCTCCGAGCGGGATGACGACCGATCCGTCCAGCCGAGCAACCTCGATCTCGGCGGGCTCACGAACATCGAGGAGGACAAACAGCGGGCCTACCTCAAGCCGGGATTTCAATTGGTGGACGTCGATTTCAGGAAGGGATGGGGAGGGGTTCATGTCGCAGGCAAAGGTGATGTCTTGGAGTTCAGTGATCGTTGGATTTTCCCCGCAGACAGCGCACTGGGGATCGCGTCGTAATTTGATCTCGCGAAAGCGGAATGCAAGTGCATCAAAGTGCACCAGTCGTCCGATCAGGGGATCGCCGAGACCGAGGATGAGCTTAATCGCCTCATTCGCCTGGAGGCATCCGATGATCCCGGGGAGCACCCCGAGGACTCCGCCTTCCGCACAACTTGGCACCTGCCCGGGTTCCGGCGGGTTTGGAAAGAGGCAGCGGTAGCAGGGGCCGCCCAGGTGAGGGGCGAAAACGGAGACCTGTCCCTCAAAGCGAAAGATGGAACCGTAGACGTTTGGCTTCCTTGTCAGGACGGAGAGGTCGTTGGAGAGGTATCGGGTCTGGAAATTGTCGGTTCCGTCGACGATGAGATCGTAGGGGGCTGCGATTTTCGCCGCGTTCTCGCTCGTGAGCCGGGTTTCGAAGGCTTTCACCCGTACGCCGGGATTGATCGCCCCGAGTCGCTCGATGGCGGATTCGATCTTGAGCTTGCCCACATCGGAGGTGTCGTGGAGAAGTTGCCTTTGCAGGTTTGAATAATCGACCCGATCAAAATCCACGATCCCGATCTCTCCGATTCCGGCAGCGGCGAGATACATCGTCACCGGAGAACCGAGTCCACCGGCCCCGATGCAGAGGACGCGTGAGGCCTTCAGTTTTCGCTGACCCTCGAGCCCGACATCGGGAATACTGAGGTGCCGGGCGTAGCGCTGCCTTTCGAGCGGGGATAGTTCGACCTCCGTGAATCGGTGCTCGGAAATAATGGAATTCATAGGGAGACGGGGCGAAATAGAAAATTTAGACAGATAAATACGGGCGCTTCGCTCTACTTGGCAAATGACAAACCGACAAATGCTTCTTGCGAAGCGTAACCTGGTTCGGTTAAAACAAACTACTACCTGCAAATGAAACGATCCTTCAAACCCCTCCTTCACACTCTCGCCTTCGGTGGTCTCCTCGCGTTCAGCGTCGAGGCGGCCTTTGCGGACGAAATTAAATTCGCCGATCTTGAAAAGAAGATTCTGGTTGATAAGACACCGATTGCCGATGCCGGGGGTGCGGTGGCGTCCTATGCACCCGCGCTCAAGAAAGTGATGCCTGCGGTCGTGACGATTTTCTCTTCGAAATCAATCGAAACCACAAGCGCCCGGAATCCGCAGCAGGAGGAGCTCTTCCGCAGGATGTTCCCCGACATTCCGGACGACTTCTTCGAGCGCGAAGAGAACGGCGGCGGTGGCCCGGGCGGAAAAGAGAGAAAAGAGGAAGGTCTCGGTTCGGGCGTAGTGATCTCGCCTGACGGTTATATTCTTACCAACAACCACGTCGTTGGCGATGCTGATGAGATCAAGGTGACGATTACTTCCGACAAAAAGGAACATATCGCCAAACTCATCGGGGCCGACCCGCAGACGGACGTGGCTCTGATCAAGATTGATGCGAAGGACCTTCCCTTTATCACGATTGGTGACAGTTCAATCCTTCAGATCGGTGATGTCGCGATGGCGGTCGGAGCTCCGCTCGGTCTCGAGCAGACCGCGACGCTGGGAATCATCAGTGCCGTGGGACGCAGCGATCTGAATATTGTCCAGAACGGTTACGAAAGCTTTATCCAGACCGACGCCGCGATCAACCGCGGTAACTCCGGCGGTGCCCTTGTCGATGCAAGTGGTCGTCTCATCGGTATTCCCACGGCGATTCAGTCCAATTTTTCAGGCGGCAACATCGGGATTGGTTTTGCGATTCCTTCGAACATGGCCCTTAACATCGTGCAGCGCCTCCTCGATGGCGGCGGCGTCGTGAAGCGGGGCTTCCTCGGTGTTTTTCTGCGCGAACTCGATCCGAACATGGCGAAAGCACTCGGTCGCGATGACAATACCGGCGTGCTTGTAGCCGAAGTCGGCGATAAGACACCGGCTGAAGCATCCGGCATGAAGCCTGGCGATCTCATCATCGGTTACGCGGGCAAGCCAGTTGAGAGTATGCAACAGTTGCGTCTCGACATTAGCAATACCGCACCAAACGCCGAGGTGGTCTTCAACCTGATTCGCAAAGGGGAAAAGACCGATCTGAAGGTGAAGCTCGGTGATCTCGATGATCAGAAACTCACTTCCGCGGGCGGTGCGCCTTCCCGCCCGGGCTCTCCGAAAGAAATGGAGTTGGTCGAGGGTGTCAGCATCACCGATATTGACGACGATTCACGCAAGAGCCTGCAACTGGATGATACGGTTCAAGGGGTTCTTGTGAAAAGCGTGAAAGACAATGTCCCGGCCGCCGAGTCCGGTCTTCGTCCTGGCATGGTGATCACTCAGATCGATCAGACCAACGTGAAGACGGCCGCTGAGGCCTACAAGCTTGTCGAGGGATTTGAAGCGGACGTGATCCTTCTTCAGGTCTACGCCGCAGGACGTCGCGATATAATTGCGATCCCGCTGAAAAAGTAGGAGGTAGAAAGTCTAGTATTTGGCGAAAAGGCGTCCGTTATGGACGCCTTTTTTCGTTTTTGAGGTAATTCGGTTCTCGACGACACGTAGGCTCACCCCGTTCTTCCTCACGCGATTGCGCGAATTGTCCGCTCATTCCGAACTGGTAAGGTGGTCATACCAATCATGT
>JAGNMT010000597.1 GCA_017991025.1 Verrucomicrobiales bacterium | reverse complement strand
ACTCCCGATTGGCTACCCTTGAAACCCGACTCACTTCTATCGAAGCGGCAGTGAAAGGTAACAACAGCTCATACAGTTACAGCCAGGAGGCTACCCTCGAAGCCACCAAAGCAGGGAAGGCCGGGCAGGCGACGACGGTCCAGAACGCGACGAGTCAGACCTACGTGATTCAGGATGGCGACACTCTGGGTAAAATTGCCGACAAGTTCAAAGTCGAGCGCAAATCAGTCCTGGAGGCGAACCGTCTCAGCGAAGGTCAGCCCATCTACATCGGCGAGACGCTCATCATTCCCGGCAATGGTCCGGCAACAAACACGGGAGCGGGGACTGTGGCGGATGCCGGTAAGCCGGCCCCGGTAAAGAAGGAAGCCATCGTTGTCGGGGAGACAAAAACGCCCGCCCCGCCAGCCCCGGCACCAGCACCAGCACCAGCGAGCACGACGCTGCACAAGGTTGCTAAAGGTGATACCCTCACAGGGGTCGCGAAGAAATACAACACTTCCGTCGAGAGCCTCAAGTCAGCCAACGGACTGCGCACTGACTCAATCAGCCTTGGTCAGACCCTGAAAATTCCCTCTGCCAAGACCGTTGTGAAGAATTCAACCACCACCCCGACGGCACCGGCACCGAAGCAGGAGCAGTCCAGCGCCTTCCAGTATGACAATGAATTGCTGCTCTCCGGCGAGACTTATGGATACTATTCGGTCGCCAAAGGAGACAATCTTTACGCCTTGGCCCGTGACTTCTTCACGACCATGTCCGAGTTGCAGCGCATCAACCGGCTCGGCAGCAGCACCACGATTTTCCCAGGAAACGAAATCATCGTTCCGACCGCTAAATACAACGCCTATCACAAGACCGGCGAAGTGGCGAAGCGCTGATTTCGTTCGAAAAAGATTTGTCTCCGATACGATTCCCGAGGTTGTAAAGAGACAGAGTTGAGTGGTCAAAGAACCCGGTCCCGCAAGGGGCCGGGTTTTTTCTTTTCGGCAATCGGCCTGACAGCCCGGCCGGTCCATCCGCAGGTCAAGACCCCTTACCAAGAATTTTTTTGGCACAGGTTCTAATTTCCCGGTCGTGTCGTTTGAAGCGGTGGTTTTTCGGCCGGCTTTGCCGGCGGGGCAATCGCGCCCTCCAGAGAAGAGGGCGGAGGGAGTGCCGCAGGAAGCGGGGGTACCTCGATACGCAGACGGACCTCGCCCTTATCAACGGGCGACAGCGATTCGGCCACTTTTGCTGTGAGTGTCGCGGCATCGACGCCCCTCTCGGCGAGGAATCTTTTTACTTCCTCGCCACGGCGCTCGGAAAGGTATTCGTTAAATGCGGCGGATCCGCCGCTTGGCTTCATCGATTCGAGGATAACGAGTCGCCCTCTTCGATCCGGAGCGAGGAGATGTTTCGCCAGATCATCAAAAATCGGTGCCTGATTGGCCTGTAGCAGGAACGAGTTCGTTGAAAAATAGATCGAAGGCAGTGTTTCATACTGTTGCACCGGAGTCGCGATTGGGATCACGCCGGGAGTGGGAGGGGAGGACGCGGGACCGGTCTCAGTCATTTCGACAGGCATGGCACGAAGCGGTCCCGATGGCGTGTTTGTCCTGCCTTCGATGCGATCAAAATCTCCCAGCATCAACAGTGTCGGGAGGATTTTTTCCACGAGTAGACCCGGCGATTCGAAGGGGTGTTCTATGATCGGCTTTTTACCGGGGTTGATCGTTGAGGAGGGGGCGGGGATGCTCCCGCTAAGCGAGACGTCGATTTTCGGGAGGTCTTCGGTGCTGACGATGCAGATATGGTTGACGAAGCGCCGTCCCCGGAGAACCGGTTCGAGCCGAATTTTGAGTGCTGTCAGAGTGACGAGGCTGTCCGTCAATCCGCCAACGAGGATGCGGTCAGGCCATATTTCGAATCGGCCTTCATGGGTCGACAATCCAAGCTCTTCAAGAAGACTTTTGATGTCAGCGATATTCGGAAGACTGGTGGAAGGATCGATGACGAGTCCTTCGGTGCTGATAGCGAGGTCGGGACGGGCGTTTATTGCAGCGGCGGCAAGGTTTTGCCCGGCTTCTCCTGAATCGATCCGTCCGGCAAAGACAATGGTACGGGTGCCGAATTGAACCGAAAAAATCGGACTTTCCGCCAGAATCGGACCTGATGACGCCACCAGCACGGCTATCAGGCATCGGAGGAAGGTGGCAGGCTGGCGTAAGTTCATGGACCGGCACACGTGCCGAAGAGCCATATTTAACGCCGTTCTTGCGGGTTAAGTCAATCATGCAGAGGCGGGAGGCGCCTCATCAACGGGACTGACGGCCCCGGGTGAGGGCAAAAACCTTTTTGCTTAGGGACTTGCTTACCCCCGCCGTTTCGCTTTTGTTTTCCCTCTTCCCCTCAGAACGATGGCCGACATTAACTCTCTCAAACAGGCTCTCGCCGTTTCGCCGGACAATGTGCCGCTGCTCCTCATGCTTGCCGAGGCCTACCTTGATCAGTTCAGTCTCGATGAGGCGAAAGCGAGTTATGAAGCGGTGCTGCGGGTCGATCCGGTGAATCCCTATGCAAGGACGCATCTCGCTCAACTTCTCGATCTCGACGGCAAGTCGTCGGAGGCGATCCTCAGGCTCGAGCAGGTTTGCGGCGATTACCCGAATTTCGGCCCCGCCTGGGCTCTTCGTGCGCGATTTTCGCTGAACGAGAACCGGGCGCGTGAAGCCAGGGAATTTTACGAGAAAGCCGTCGCGCTCGATCCGTCGATGAAAAATGAGGAACTCCTCAAACGCATTCGCCAGGCGGGCGGTCAGCGCTCTATGGAAGAGCCGCGCGAGCCGGGGCCACAGCGAAACGGTGACCGTCAGTCGGGAGCCTACTAC
>JAGNMT010000596.1 GCA_017991025.1 Verrucomicrobiales bacterium | reverse complement strand
CCATTCTGCAGGGATCGACCCTGATTCGTCGCTATCCCGCCGGTGTATTGGAGCAAACGCCTTTGGTCTTGTTGGCTTCCTTCCCTGCTCACCGTTTGCTTCCCACTCGTTGACCTCTGCTTCCAACTCCTCGAGCTGTCGCTCGTATCGCGCCTGGCGTTCCGCTTGAATCCGGGTGAGGAGTTGGTCGGGGGATTCGAGGAGGTCGGGGTGTTGGGCGCGCCAGGGGGCGGTGAGCTTGCCCTCGAAGGCTTGTTTGAGGAGGGACTGGCGATAGACGCCGAGTTGATGGCGCGCCTTTTTCAGGGCGGCTTCTCCGGCGTCGAGTTCGCTGAATAGTTCTTCAATCCTTGAGACGATCCGCTTCTGCTCGGCGAGGGGCGGGAGGGGGATGGAGAGATTGTGGAGGAACTTTCTGTTGATTGCTGAAAAGGTCGATCCTGTCCCCTGTTCTGAAATTTCCGGTTCACGCGACCGCAAGAGCCAAAGAACGAACTTCTCTGGGATCTGATCGAGAGGGTGAATAGCGGCAAGGCCACGTCCAATACAACAACGTTCGCGAGCAAGGTTGGTAGGACCCACAGGTGCCCGAACCGAGAGCAAGGTTGCGCCCGGTTCAGCGATGCGATTGGGTTCAGAACAATGCTTGCGCACCTCTGGATAAAGTGAGCCAAACTCGGCTTTACCTTGGAAGAACGGCAAGCCGTTCCCGTTCATGTTGTAGGTTGTTGAGGGTGGGGACTGCCCCATTTCAATCCGCGTGAAATCGGGCAAGGAAGCCGAAATCCAACCTACTGGAAGCTCCGTGTCACTCACGCCACCATCTCCCGGTTGAGTTCATCAATGAGCGCGTCCATATGGTCACCAAAGAGTTGGAACATTTTGTCAAGTCCGCTCCGAGCGTCGAATAGCGAGTAGTCGAGATCGTCGAAGTCTTGATTTCTGCCTTCCTCCTTCATACCTCTGCCTTCAAGAGTCGAATTCCCACGGGTTCACCAGATCCACCCCGCAGACTGAAAAGTCGGCGACGTTCCGTGTCGCCAGAGTCAGCCCGTGGATCTTGGCGGTGGCGGCGATGAGGGAATCGTAATCGGGGGTCTTGAAATCGGCTCGGTAGAGTGCGGCCAGTTCGGCGATCTCACGGTCCACGGGAAGAATTTGATAGAAACGCTCTTCCGCCACGATGGCTTGATACCAGTGGTCAAGTTTTTTGGCGAAGTCCGGATCTTTGGTTTCCACCGTGCGGATGCCAAAGCGAATTTCATTCAGCGAAATCACGCTCAGGTAATAGCATGGCACATCGAGCGAAGCGGACCATTGCAAAACGGCCGGGGGTGTGAGGCCGTTCCTGCGAAATGCGGAAATCGTGACGGTATCCAGCAGATAAGGCATGGCTATTCCTCCGGATCCCGTTCGAAGCGGAATGGCGTCGCACGCAGCGGCACGACATCGCGAGTCGGAAGAGGGAATCCCGTTTTGGCGAACCACTCAGGCTCTTCCGGGAGCAGGAGGGATTCCGCCAGATTCGGGGCTTTTTGAGGGCGGCCTCTCTTTTTTTGGATACGTTCCTTAAGAAGTTGTTCAACGAGTGCCGAGAGTGAGGTATTCTCGTCGATGGCCTCATGCCGGGCCTCGCGAACCACTTCATCAGAGAGCTTCAGGGTGACATTCATGACGGTTTACCTTTCGTGCAGCACGATTGCACGGCAGCACGAGAGAATCAAGCGGGAGTAGAGGTGTTTGCTGTACATGAAAGAGCCTTTCGTGCACAACAGAAGGGGGTATGGTGAATTCGTCGGTGATAAAGGGGGGGCGAGCACGAAAGTAGGTTTGATACACGTCCAAACCGGAGAGGTGGATTTCATGCCGTGAGGGCTTGGTTCATTTCTGCGATGATCCCGTCCAAGCCATCGCCGAAGAGTTGAAACATTTTGCCGAGGCCGCCCTGGCCGTCGAAGGGAGCGTAGTCGAGATCGTCGCGTTCGAGGTGGAAGGAGGTCATGATGTGGTCGCGGATGAGTTCCACCCACGCGATCTGGTTCGGGGTCATCGGCTGGCCGGCGTTCTTGCGCAGGATCCAGTCTCGGTAGTTGCGGCGGACGGTGTCGGTGAAGGGCGCGAGTTTCTCGTCGATGCCGCAGGCGCGGCGGATGAGAGCGACGAGGGCGGTGAGTTCGCTGATCGGGGTGGCGTTGCCGTCCCCGCCTGCCGAGCGGGCAGAGAGTTCGTCAAGTCTGGCGTAGGCCTGCCAGACATGGAGCGGAGCGAGGTGCGGGGCGTTGGCCCGAAGGTGGTCGAAGACCTCGCTGATCTGGGCGAAGGTGACTTCCTGACGGCGCTGGGGCTGGTCGTAGTAAATGGTGAGGGCGGTCAGTTCGTCCTTGTGTTCGCGCAAGTAGGTCTCGAAGTCCTGGGTGTTCTTCGGGGCGTCGGCGGTGCTGCTGTCCCATCCAGCTCCGAGGAGGACATCGATGGTGTGGTGATCGATGGTCTGGAGGTTCTTTTTGCAGGTCTCGACGATGTGGGTGACAAGCGCGCCGGTGAGCGGGGCCCTGGCCTCGGCGACGAGGAGTTGCAGGGCCTGCTCGCGTTTCGTGTCGCCCGGTTCGCTTCCAGCGGGCAGCCCGGCGAGTTCGAGGGCCTTCTGCTCGATCTTGTCGCCATCGATGGCGGCGAAGAGATTCTTGGTGAGCTGGGTGAGCGAGACGCCGCCGGTCAATTCGGCAAATTCGGTCTTTTGCTCGGGCCTGAACATGTGGTCGATGCGGGCGAGGCGTCCGGCGAGGGAGGAGACGGTATCGATATCGCTGGAACCCATGACGACCTCCATGGCGAGATCCTTGAAGGTGACGTTGGGCCGGGTGACCGGCGGGCG
>JAGNMT010000076.1 GCA_017991025.1 Verrucomicrobiales bacterium | reverse complement strand
ATTCGAGCCAGTCAGCCGCGAAGATCGTTTTTCGCCGCCTCGCGAGACGCCTTCACCCTGACCATAGTTCCGAGTTCGGCGAAGTCGAAAAGGCCCTCTGGAACGAGGCAATGAACTGTTACAAGGTATTCGATACGGGAGGGCTCGAAACGGTCGAGATGAAGCTCCAGATCCATCTTGAAGAAACGATCACCCCCGCGCAAACTCCCGCCTTGCGACGCTACCGGGACGAGTTGCAGTGGCAAGTTGAAAGTCTACGCGATGAGTTGGAGTGGGCGACAAGTCATCCCGCCTGGAAATTTTCGTTAAAGCGAAAAACCAAGGCCCTTTTCAAGTCCATGCAACAGAATATTGAGGAAGCAATTCGTGAGGCGGGGCATCGCCTGAAGGTTCTCAAGACCATTTTTAAGGAGGCGAAACGTTTCACTGCGGCTAAACAGAAATCCCGCAACGCCCAAAAGAAGGCACCTTCCAAGAAAGTTGCCCGCCCCGCAAAAACGTCCGTGAAATCGTCGAAGCGGCCGCCAATGCGTGAGGAGTTTGTCGCGGTTCAGGAGGAGTTTCCTTTTTAAATTCCGATTGGATCAAATCCACCGCCTTCCGGTGTGGCCGGGCGGCCATTACAAAATTCCCCATTGCCTTCCCTCTTGCTTGAGGGGAAACTGAGAGCGTGTTCCAAGTCATCTTCAACGAAATCAGCGCCGCCGAAATCTCGCAGTTGCCGACGCTCGAGCAACTCGACGTTCTCAATGAGTTTCAGGTCAAACCCGAAGACCTCGACGGATTGGAGGAGAAAGGAACCGAAACCCGTTTCGGTCAGATCGAACGTGGCGGGAAAAAACTCTATCGCTACCGCGCAAGCGATGTTCGGATCTATTTCGAAGTCTCAAAGGATCATCACTCCGTCATTGTTCACCGGGTTCTTTGCAAAAATACCTTCCAGGACTTTCTCTTTCGGGCCAATCTCCCGGTCGGTGACGACGACTCCCTCGCGAAGTCGAAACAATTCTGGGCTCTTATTGAGGAAGGTGAGCGCGCCCGCCGCGTCTAAGGAGTCATGCTTGAACTCCTAAAAAAGGTAGACTCGGACGAATCGTGGCGTCGCGAGGCCTTCCCCGCGTGCAAGGAGCGTATTTTTATGGCCCACGCCGCCGTCACCGCCGTGCCGCAGGTGGCAGTCAGAGCGATGAACGATTTTAACGTCGCCTCCTCCACCGGCGAATTGGACTATACGGAAGTTCTCCTGAAGCGCATGGACGAGGTCCGAGTCTCCGCAGCCGGGATCATTGCCTGCGACGCTGACGAAGTCGCCCTGCTCGGCCCGACGAGCCTGGGACTAAGCCTCGTTGCCAACGGCATCCCGTGGAAACCCGGCGACGAAATCGTGACTTACCTCGATGATTATCCGGCCAACGTCTACCCCTGGAAAAATCTGGAGAGAGTGGGCGTCAAGGTCATCTACCTAAAGCCCCGTGAGACCGGCGAGATCACTCCCGAGCTGGTAAAACAGGCAATCACTCCGCGGACAAGGCTCCTCGCTCTAGCTTCGTGCCACTTTCTGAGCGGTTACCGGCTCGATATCGAGGCCGTGGGTGAAATCGCCCGATCCCGGGACCTGCTGTTCTGTCTCGACGCGATTCAGACAGTAGGAGCCTTCCCGACCCCGGCAAAAGAGGTCGATTTCCTCAGCGCCGACTCACACAAATGGATGCTGGGGCCGATGACAGCAGGAATCTTTTACGTGAATCGTCGGCGTCAGGAGGCGTTGCATCCTTCACTGCTGGGCGCCTGGAATGTGAAATCACCGAACTTTGTCGCTCAGGATGCCGTTGATTTCGAGCCCGGGGGTCGGCGCTACGAGCCGGGGGTCCTCAACGCCCAGGGTCTCATCGGGATGCAGGCCTCGATCGAACTCCTCACCGGCATTGGAATCGAGAACGTCGCAAAGCGGCTCTTGGAGCTCAAGTCGATGCTCTGCGCGGGACTCGAAGAACTGGGTTTTCAACTCATCGGTCCCCGCGAAGGAAGCGCCGCCTCGGGAATCACCTCGTTTACGGACCGGACCGACCCCCACCGCATCAAAAAACTATATGCCGCCCTTTCGGCGCAAAATGTCGTAGCCAGCTTTCGCCACGGGCGGGACGGGGTTCCTTATATCCGCTTCAGCCCTCATTTTTACAATACTCCAGCCGAAATAAGCCGGGTTCTTGGTGCAATGCGCGACGCTCGAACTTGACGAAACGGCAACTTGCGTCTTGTATCCGGTCAGTTTTTGAACTGGAAACCCCGGGCATTCTGCGTCAGGGTAGCCGCGGGCCAGATGCCCGCCATTTAATTTCAACCGAGAGGGCCGACCGCCGTGGACTTCAGAGACATCAAGAAAATCGTAGAGCTCATGGATCAGCATGGGTTGTCGCAGTTTAAGCTCGAACAGGACGAGACCAAGCTGGAACTCAAAAAGGGTGGAGACATCGACATGAAAGCGATCCAGCAGTGGATGGCCTCATCCCCGGGACCTCAATTTATGCATGCCTATTCAGGGGCTCCTGCTCCGGCGGCGGCCCCCGCTCCGGTCCTCGCCGACGGCGCGCTTCCCGCCGGTGTGAAAGAAGTAACCTCTCCCATGGTAGGCACCTTGTATTACGCCTCCTCGCCCGACGCCGAACCTTTTGCGAAGATCGGAGACAAAATCACCGCTGACACCACGGTTTGCATCATCGAAGCGATGAAGGTGATGAATGAGATCAAGGCCGAGATCAGCGGCGAAATCGTTGAGATCCTTGTGGAAAACGGAACCGCCGTCCAGTATGGACACCCGCTCTTCCGGGTCAAAACCTCCTAGTCTAAAAGTGCTCCCCCCTCTCCGGTGGAAGCACGAGCGAAA
This sequence comes from Verrucomicrobiales bacterium, assembly GCA_017991025.1. Taxonomy (GTDB): domain Bacteria; phylum Verrucomicrobiota; class Verrucomicrobiia; order Verrucomicrobiales; family DEV007; genus Arctic95D-9. The sequence goes on along the minus strand of JAGNMT010000076.1, from coordinate 7,708 downwards.
ACGCCATGTTCAAAAACATTCTCGTAGCGAACCGGGGCGAGATCGCGCTTCGTGTGATCCGTGCCGCCAAGGAACTGGGAATCAGGACGACCGCCGTCTATTCTGAAGCGGACACGGACTCAATGCACGTCCATCTCGCCGACGACGCCATTTGCATCGGCCCCCCCGCCAGCGCCGATTCCTATCTCAATATGCAGGCGATCCTCTCCGCTGCGGAGATTGCCAATGTCGATGCAATCCACCCCGGCTACGGCTTTCTCTCCGAGAACCCCCGTTTTGCCGAACTCTGCGAGAGCTGCAATGTAAAATTCATCGGTCCCTCCGCCAAGATCATCGCGATGATGGGAGATAAGAATATGGCCCGGGCCACAGCGACCAAGTACGGGATCCCCGTCACCCCCGGGTCCGATGGCATCGTCGAGACCGAAGAGGAAGCCCTCAAGGAAGCCACCAGGATCGGCTACCCGGTCATGATCAAAGCGACCGCCGGCGGTGGCGGCAGAGGGATGCGCCCGGCCTTGAACAAGGCCAGCTTCATGAGCGCCTTTCACGCGGCCCGCAATGAGGCGAACGCGTGCTTTGGTTGTCCGGACGTCTACCTCGAGAAACTCGTCGAAAATCCTCACCATGTGGAGTTTCAAATCGTAGCTGACAGCCACGGCAACGTAAAAGAGCTCGGTGAACGCGATTGCTCGATGCAACGCCGGAACCAGAAAATCATTGAGGAAACGCCATCTCCACTCCTTACCCCGGAGCTAAGACAGCGTATGGCCGAAGCCTCGGAAACACTGGTCCGAAACATCGGTTATGAGAACTGCGGCACGATCGAGTATCTCGTCGATGATAACGAGAACTTCTACTTCATGGAGATGAACACCCGGATCCAGGTGGAGCATCCCATCACGGAAGAGGTTCGTGGCTGTGACCTGATCAAGGAGCAAATCCGCGTCGCTGCGGGGGCTCCGCTTTCCGAGCACGTCATGTTCAGCCAGCCTCGAGGCCACTCCATTGAGTGCCGCATCAACGCTGAAGACCCGTACAATAACTTCGCCCCGAGTCCCGGGAAGATAAATCTTTTCTACGCCCCCGGAGGTCGCGGCGTGCGGGTGGACACCCACGTCTACAGTGGCTACGAAGTCCCGCCGAACTACGATTCGATGATCGCGAAGCTCATCGTGACCGGAGCAACCCGCGACATCGCGATCGCCCGCATGATACGCTCGCTCAAGGAATTTATTGTTCGCGGGATCAAAACGACAATTCCTTTTCAGGCTTCCATCCTCGAGCATGCGGCCTTCCGCACGGGAAAATACAATATTTCGTGGGTGGAAAATTTCCTGGCCTCACATCCGACTCCGCCCGAGTTGCCCGACTTCATGCGGGAGGATTAAGCGGACGACGGTTGATTATAACGTCCCGGGAAGGCTTCACTCCTTTCCCACCCGAGTCGCCCCCCGAAGCACCCAATAACGCGGATACCCGTCGAGCGGGAGCTTGATTTCGTTCCCGGCATCCATCGCACGGGCATTCCCCATCTCGTCTACAGCGATGATTTCTCCCGCGTCGGTTTTAATCGTCACCGACACCGCCTCTTCCCCGAGGGTGAAGCCCGCGAGGATTAGGTCACTTCCCCGCTGGAAAACATAGAGGTGGACATCTTCCGATTCGGCGAGCGTTTCACGAAATGATGCCCCGGTGAGGGTTGCGGTGAGGGCGGCGATCGATCCGTAGGCAAAACGCGGACCATACTGGTAATCGAGCAATCCGAAATCGGGAGTCCCGTCGCGGCCCGGGCCGCGGGTCATGCGGGTGCAGAAAAGGAGCACTCCGGCGTGATCATTCGCCCAGGAGTAGAGCACTTTTTGCGCGTCGATTTGAGCCTGCCGTCTTTCCTGTTCCAGCCGCCATGCGCTGTAGCCGGTCTCCGTGTTAACCCATCGGGTGGAGGTATCCCCCGCGTCAGCCTGCAGACGTTTCATCGTTGCGAAACTGCGCTTGTAGCTCTCGAGGTCGCCGTGCGCATTATAAGCGGGGAAATCAACCATCTCGTGAAGTTGCCCGATAAAATATCCGCTCTTTACTTCATCAACGACCGAATAACCTCCATACGTAAGGAGTGTTTTTGGCGCGACCCGGCGGATTTCATCCCTGGAAAAAATAAACTGCGTCACGAACTCCTCGTTCGTTCCAGACCAATATCCTATTTGGTCCGGTTCATTGGAAACCTGCACAAAGCGGGTGTGATTTTGATAGCGTTCCACCAGCGCCGCGAGATAGGCTCGCTGGGGACGCTCCTGATGGGGATAACGCCATCGGTCTTTGCCGCGGTCAGCATAGCGCGGCAACACCGCCCAGTCGGCAGCGCTCATCGTCTGGAGCGCCAGCTGAAACCCCCGCGAGGTGTAGCTCCCGACGGCGGCGTCCATGCGCGCAAAATCATAATAATAGTCCTCCTGACCAAGGGCGTCTTTGCGCCTTCCCATCTCGAGAGATTCATCCGTTCTTACGACTTGGAGACCGAGACGGGCGATGAGCTCCGCTTCGCGTTCACGGCCCTGCTGCTCAGTCAATCCCGCCGGCAGGGTGGGCTCACCTCCCGGAGTCCAATGGTAACGGCCCGGGAACGCGCAGATCCCGAGAAAGAATTCGTCTTTCTTCCAGGTAGTCCGAGCCTGGTTCAGCTCTTCCGTTACAGCAAGGTTCCGAATGAGCCTTTTTTGATAGCCGCCCTCACGATACCCGTCGAGGGTGAGGAGATAGGCACCCAGACCGATGATCTTTATCTCCAGCGTTTCGGGCTCCCCGGCCTCAATGGCCCACTGCTTCACCATGTGATTGTTCCAGTTCCACACCGTTAGAGTGCCCCGTTCGAACTTCGCGACGTCGACTCCGACCCTGAGGCGAAAGGGAGTTTCGGTCGGACCGATTTTTGTCCACTCATAGGGGCCCGACTCCGGAAGGAGGGAGAGGCCCTCGCTACTGAGTCGACATTCCGTCATCACCTCATGCAAAAACGGTACTTCTTCATTGGAAAGAATGGGAGAATCCGGGCCGAGCTCAGCCTGCCGCGGTCTCTGGTCAGCAGCGGCAATCGGGTGTGAGCAAGATAAGATGATGGTAAGAGAAAGACGGAAAGTTCCCCGGCCCACCCGACTCCACCATCGCCCGATGACTTTCATGCGCATGTGAGAGAGTTAAATTCCAGGTTTGCCCCTGTCCAGTAAAGAACGTCTCACTTGAGCACGCCGCGGGGCTTACCCTCTCCGATCCTAATTCAATCGGCACATCCCGCAGTTCTTTTAAAAAGAACAGCGTAGGATGGACAATTAGGAAAAATTACCTCAACCTGAATACGACCTGTTGCCCCGACTGTCTCATCGTTCACGCTTACCTGATGAAGACTCCAGAGCATCGATAACCCGCATCTTCTGATGGAATCCTGTTTAAATCTCCGCTCTATTCAGCCCCTTTTTTACGCTCTTGCTCTTATGACTCTTATGACTCTTCCGCTTTTTGAAACGGCGTTGGTCGCTGCCGTTCCCCCCGTTGCGGAAAAGCGGCCGCACCCTCTCTCACAACATGGTGTCGAATGGACGGACGACTACTTCTGGCTTCGCGAGCGGGAAAACCCGGCGGTGCGGGCTTACCTCGAAGCCGAGAATACATATCTGGCTACGGAACTTGCGCCTTTGAAACCCCTCCGGGAAAAACTCGTCGCCGAAATGAAGGCGCGCATCATTGAGGAAGATGTCACCGTCCCCTATCGCAAAGGCCCATGGCTCTATTACAGCCGCGAGGTCGCGGGAAAAGATTACCCCCTGCTCTGCCGCAAACCCTATCATGCCGATCAAGAGAAAGCCCTCCTTGAGCCAGCCCCTCCCGGGACTGAGGTCATTCTCCTCGATCTTAACGAGCGCGCCAAAGGCATCGAAGCCTATACCTTCGGCGGCGGTGCCGTCTCGCCAGACACCAGGCTCTATGCATGGAAGGAGAATCACGACGGAACCGACCGCTACACGATTCATTTCAAAACACTCGAAACAGGGGCAATCCTGCCCGACGAAATCACGGACACCGTCTTTGACACCGCGCCGGTCTGGGCGAGTGACAATCGGACTCTTTTCTATACGGGAGGTGATGAGACTGACCGGTCATGGCGAGTGCTCAGTCACCAACTGGGAAGACCATCGAGTGAAGACAAGATCGTTTACGAGGAGCCGGACGTTCGTTTCAGCGTTGAGATTGAGGCCACAAAGAGCCAGCGCTTTCTTCTTATTTCCTCAGGGTCCAAGGACACCCAGGAAACCTCGCTTCTGCCGCTTTCTGACCCGGCGGCCGCGCCGCACGTTCTTGTTCCACGGCGCGAGGGACTGCGCTACGCTCTCGCCGATTGCGACGATCACTGGTTCATTGTCACGAATGAGGGCGCCGTAAACGGCCGTGTATTCCGCTGTCCGCTCAACGATACTGCCCGGGAAGAATGGGAGGAGGTGCTCCCTGGAAACCTACAGATCGCCTACGGTGGCATTGATGCTTTTCACGGCCACGTCGTGATCGGAGCACGCCAGAATGGTGTCCCCGGCCTATTCATTCTCGACCCTGACAAGAGCACCACGAAATGGGTCGCCGCACCCGGTGAGGGGGGATCGTTCCAAACCGAATCGACGCCGGAGTATCAATCAAGCACGCAGCGTTTCAGCTTCGAGACGCTTCTTCAGCCCTATAGCGTGGCGGAGGTCGATCTTGGCAGCGGTGAAACACGGGTTATCAAACAAAAGGCGTCTCCTCCCGGATTCGAACCTGACAAATATCGTGTCGAGCGCACCAACGCGACCGCTTCCGACGGGACAAAGATTCCAATCTGGTTGTTGTTGCCTAAAAACCATCCCCGCGACGGCAGCGGAGGCTTGCTTCTTGACGGGTATGGAGCCTATGGAATCCCGAGCGACCCCTGGTTCGACAGTGATGTTTTCAGTCTTCTTGATCGGGGGGTGGGATTCGCCATGACACAGATCCGGGGTGGAGGTGAATTCGGCAGGCCCTGGTATGAGGCGGGGAAAATGGAGCGAAAAACCACCACCTTCAGTGATTTCATCGCCTGTGCCGAGCATCTCATCGCCGAAGGCTATACCAGCACCCCGCAACTCTGCGGCACCGGAGCCAGTGCCGGAGGCCTTCTCGCCGGGGCGGTCCTCAACGAGCGTCCCGATCTTTTCGGTGCCTACATCGCCAACGTGCCCTTCGTCGACGTCCTCAACACCATGCTCGATGCCAGCCTTCCTCTCACCACCGGAGAATACGATGAATGGGGCAATCCGGAAACCTCACGGGAGGTCTTTGACCGCATTCGCCGCTATTCGCCCTATGACAATGTCAAAGCGCAAGCTTACCCGCCGATGCTGGTCCTTGCGGGATGGAATGACAATCGCGTCTCCTACTGGGAGCCGGCCAAATGGACCGCACGGCTCCGGGCGATGAAAACGGGGGCCGCTCCTCTTTTTCTTTCCACGGCCTTTGAAACCGGACACGGCGGTGCTTCGGGCCGATACAGTGGTCTGGAGGAAGTCGCGCTGCAGTATGCTTTTATTCTGAAATCTCTTGGGCGTGACTGACTGATCAGAAATTGCTTTTTCATGCCTTTTGACTTCACTGCGTTCCGTCTATCTCCGCTTCGCTTCGATTGCACCCGCCCCACCGGAAGGCCGGGGACAGAGGGTTCCTTAAACCCCTCCGACGCGGGCCATCGGCGGGAAGAGGGCCAAGGGTTGAAAAGGAGTTTTAGCAGTCAGTCAGTTAGTTTCTTCGCACGCCTCGCGGCTTCCTGGCGCTCCGATTCGAGTTGGGCGCCGGCGCCCGCGGCGTTTTCCCAGATCACCTTCCTCCCGTCGAAGGCCGCCGCCAGCGTCTTGCCATCGGCCGATTTTGAGACTGCGATGAGCGATTTGCGCACCTTCCCTTCCCACACCTTGGTGCCATTGAACGTGACGGTGGCCCTGTCGTTGGTCTGCTGAGTGCTTAGGAAGGCGGAAGAAGACGAAGCGACTGGCACCTCCGGATCGGCGGAGCGGGCTGGAAGGCAGAGGACGAGCGTGGTCAGGACCGTGAAGGTGACAATCAGGGGGGTTTTCATCAGCGGGAGGGGGCTGGATTTCGCCCTTAGTTTATCCGGGAACGGATCGCGCGTAAAGCGGGACTTCTTTTCAGTCCGCCACTTTCCTAAACGGTTCGCCGCACGGGGCCCGGAGCGCTTCGCGGGAGGTCTTCGTGCGGAATTCGTCGCTGCCTACTAACTGACTGATAACTGAACTGATAGGATTTGCTTTTTCAACCCTTTTGACTTCACTGCGCTCCGTCCATCTCCGCTTCGCTCCGATTGCCCCGCCCCACTGGAAGGCCGGGGATAGTGGGGGTTCGGTAGCGACTCTTGCTCCCGCCTGCCGCCTCCGGTCTCCAGCCTCGACACATCCGGCGGCGAGGTCACCACAGCGATAGAACTGCTCGACAACGGAGACCACGTCGCGACGCAGTGGACCGTAGACGGGACGGTGGGTGGCTTCGCGTCCGGCTTGGAAATCGGACCAGGCGTGATGAACAATGTGCCAGAGAGGCGAGCCGCGGGGACGGCGCGGGCGGTTAAAGTCCTTCGCAAATTGGCAGAAAGCCTGCTTTGTTCTCACTCCTTTCTCTTCTATGAACGACGACTACCTTCCCTGGAAAATTCTCTCCGCCACCGTGGTGGTGGGCACTGAGACGGAGAACTGGAATCTGGCTATTCCCGCCGACGAAGAGGATTCTGCCCGATGTTTCACTCTGGAGATCTATTTTGCGACTCCCTTCACGACACCGCCGGTCGTTCACCTCGGCTTGACCGGATTTGACATCGATCAATGCAGTAGCGGCCGGATCAAAGTCGTCACTGAAGCCGTCACAACCGATGGATTTCTCGCCAAAATTTCAACCTGGCGTTCGAGCCGGGTCTATTCTGTCGAGTTCAACTGGCTCGCGGTAGGGGCGTGAGCCGCTCTGAGAATGTAAACCCGGAAGCGACAAGCCCGGCAAGCTTGTGTGCGGTTAGCCGGCACGTTATCATCGCGATGTCCAAACGATGAAACAAAGTAGAGATGACACGTTTCAGACATTCCTGAAAGCGATAGGCATTGTAGCCCTCGTCGCCGCAGTAGCCGGTGCCATCGCTTTTGTTTGGCCAACTCGTGCTACTCCGGAACGATTCGTCTATCGAGCGATCAACGGTTTTAACTTGTCTATCGATGTCTATCGCCCAACCGGCTGGGCTACCACAGATAGCCGTCCCGCAGTAGTTTGGTTCTTTGGTGGAGGATGGGAGGTTGGCGGTCCTCTACAGTTCTCAAAACAAGCGGAACGGGTATCGCAACTCGGGCTGGTGGCATTCACTCCCGACTATCGGGTGAGATCAAGACACGGAAAAATGTCTACTCCGCTGGATTCGGTTGCGGATGCCGAGTTCGCTATTCGCTGGATTCGGGATCATGCAAATGAGTTGGGTATCGATGCGAACCGAATCGCAGTCGGCGGTGGATCGTCGGGCGGGCAACTAGCGGCCGCTTGCGCGGTGCTGCAATCGAACACTAGTGACCAGACTGGAGGGCCGGACGCGAGTTACACACCAAACGCGCTCATCCTTTATATTCCCGTCTTGGATTTCGAAATCCCAGCTATTCAAAGAAGA
>JAGNMT010000595.1 GCA_017991025.1 Verrucomicrobiales bacterium | reverse complement strand
GGAGTGGGCTGATTCGTGAGTCTGGTCTCGAGCACCTCGTCGAGATTGGACGCGGGATCCGTGCTCACGAGGAGGACCCGCTTACCCGCATCGAACAGCTTTAAGGCCGTCGCGCACGAGAGCGAGGTTTTGCCCACTCCTCCTTTGCCGGTAAAAAAGAGGAAGCGCGTCGCGGTGGTCGGATCCGGATGATACAGTGGCAAACTCATGATCCCACCTCCGCCTTCTCTTTGGCTGCGGCATACCAGGCGAGTCGTTCCTCTTTGGTCGGGTAGCGCCCCTTCGAATAGAGCTCGCCATCCCAGAAGATAAGCGGCAGGGCCTCGGCTCCATCGCTTTCGAGGAGGGCCTTAACGGATGCGTTTTCGGCGAAGGCCATGGGCTGCTGGCCGAGATTAAAACGCTCCACCTGGATGCCGTTGGACTGGAACATCGAGAGCATCGAAGCAAAACTCACCAGGTCGGGATCGATGTTGGTGCCGCAAATACCCGTCGAACAGCACATGGGAGGGTCGTAGACTTGGATGGTTTTCATGGGTTCTAGGGGTTCTAGGGGTTCAAGGTATCGGGTTCGTTACTAAATCACCATGGGGATAATGCCCCACTTTCGAGTTCAAACAGAATGGTTATCATTTTACTTGGCAATTAAGCCAAGTAAAGGTTGGCATCAAGGCATATCCTGCGTTGAACCGGTCATTTCTTGCCCTTCTCCGGCGCGAGCGAATCCACGCACTCGAAAAAACTCATGAGGCAGGGACACCTCAGGCGATAGAACACGTTCAGCCCGCGCTTCTCCATTTCCAGCAGTCCGGCCTTCCTCATCACCGTCAGATGTTTCGATACCGTGGAGAGATCCGCCCCTACGAGTTCGCGAAGATCGCACACACATTGCTCGCCGCCCTGCAATGACTCGGCGATCATGAGCCGGGAAGGATGGGCGAGCGCTTTGATGACGGCGACACGGCGTACGCTGCGAACAGAAACTTCAGGAGACATGCCCGAGCCTACCTGAGAATCGACACCGGCACAAGACACGCCACGGGATTCCGCTACCTCCTGATTAAGAATTCCCTCATGCCCACAAATTGAGCAACACCACTCCCGTGACACCCACCAGCGCCCCGAAGATCGAGAGTCGGCTCGGGTGATCACCCTCGGTAATCATGGCCAGAGGCATCATGACAATCGGGGTAAGAGCAACGACGGCGAGAACGACGCCACTTTCGAGACTTTGAAGGGCGAGTTGGAAAAAGCTCACACCGATGACCGGCCCGCAGATCGCGGCGCCGAAGAGCCAGGGGGCAATCGAACGGTCCAGAGGTGAGCGCCAGCTTTCCGAATGTCTCCTTGAACTAGCGAATCGGATCAGCAGCACCGAGACTGCGGAAAATAATAGACCGGCAAGAACCCGCTGAAAGGCGGCGGTGATTCCGGAACCATGCACGCCGAGTTCGAGCGCGACAGCCTCGGCTTTACGGCTGATGACGGCTCCGGTGCCCTGGCCGAATCCCGCAATGATGGCCGCGATGATGCCCACCCGGAACTGCCCGCGCAGCTCGACCTTTTGACGTGATTTTGCGCTGGGTCGTATCGCCATGACGACTCCGGTGAGAATGACGACAGCACAGACGATCACCCGAATTCCGAGCCCGTTGCCGAGCCAGAGCCATTCCATCGACATCGCAAACAGAGGGGCGAGGCACAAGTTCAGCAGGATCGTTAGACGCGACCCGATTCGCTCATAAGCCGTAAAGAGGGCGACATCGCCGATCCCGAATCCGATAATACCACTAAGAAAGAACCATTGAAAAGACGGCCACCGGATCGCGTCCGGAGTCAGCAGGAAAACAAGCATCCCGAGAATGACTGCGGCGATGGAGAGACGCATGAGGTTCCCCCAGGCACCACCAAGGCGCACCGCGACCCTCTGACCGGTGACGGCGGAAAAAGCAAAGAAGAGGGTGGTGCAAATCGCAGCGAACATGATGTCAGATCCGCCTCGGCGACGGTTCAATCAAGAGTTGCAAAGGCAACGGCATCCGGACAGGTTTGTAAAGTCCCTCCATGCAAAACGAAACCGCGACCCAAGCGTCTTTTCTGATCCACAATGGCATCCTCTGCGACGCTACGGCGGCTCGCCCCGCGATGACAGACGGAGCACTCATTCGCGGGCAGGGTGCCTTTGAAACGCTCGCGGCCTACAGGGGGAAACCATTCCTGGTCAGCGCCCATCTCGACCGACTGCGCCACACGGCGGAAGTTCTGGACTTGATCTGTCCGCCCGATGCCGATCTCATCGAAGCGATGACGACGGTGCTGCGGGCGAATGGACTGGCGGCCATCGCGAAAGCGCGGATCCGTATCACCCTCACCTCGCCGCCACAGGGTGAGTCCTGGTTCGTTGAGGCCTCACTACCGCCCGAACACAAGGAAGACGCCCGGGTGATCACGATCCCGTATGTGCGAAACGAGCGGGGGGCGCTCACAGGTCTCAAAACGATCAACTATGGCGAAAACGTAGTCGCCCTTAAGCTCGCCCGGGCGAGCGGGGCCGATGAGGTTCTCTTTGGAAACACCCGGGACGAGTTGTGTGAAGGGGCATGGGCGAACGTATTTGTGTGCTTGTCCGGGCGCATCATCACCCCGCCCCTCTCTTCGGGCTGCCTGCCTGGCGTGACCCGAGCGGCGGTTATAGATCTCTCTCGGGATCTCGGATTCGGGGTAGCGGAGCGTGCTATCCCCATGGCCGAACTGCCTCTGATACACGGGGCCTTTTTCACCTCGAGCCTCCGTGAAATCCAATGGATTTCACGACTCAATGGCCGCGATCTGGCCGAGCCTCCGGCCCTGGCGACGCTGAAACCCGCCTTTCGTGAATTGGTTGCACACC
>JAGNMT010000594.1 GCA_017991025.1 Verrucomicrobiales bacterium | reverse complement strand
CGCAGAGGCAGCGAGAAGTCCCCTTTGTCCGAGAGCGGACCTCAGCCGATTCCAAATTCCGGCAGGATTGGATTGAAGCATTCGGACTTCGCGGACGACATTGCGGACAAAGAAGAGAGATGGCTCCACTTTCTTTGCCTGCTTGAGAAGCTCCCACGCCTGGTCGGTTGGATCCTGATTATTCATGCTACTGGTACAACCCCCGGATAACGGGAGAGTTTCACCAAATCGAAAAATTACGCCAATTTAGGAGAGTCAATAAAACCTTCAAGCTGTCGTATCCTCGTGGGGTGGCGCATTTTTCGCAGTGCCTTGGCTTCGATCTGGCGAATGCGCTCTCGGGTCACGCGAAATTGTTTACCCACTTCCTCCAGCGTGCGGCTGTAACCGTCGACAAGACCAAAGCGCTGCTCAAGCACCTCCCGCTCGCGCTGGTTAAGCGTGTCGAGAACATCCTTGATTCGATCCTTCAGCATCGACATCGAGGTCATGTCGCTCGGGTCATCAGCCCCTTTGTCTTCGATAAAATCGCCGAGATTGGTCTCATCACTGTCTCCCACAGGAGCCTGCAGGGAGATCGGTTGCTGCGCCATTTTCAGGACGGCGCTGACCCGCTCGACCGGAAGGTGAATCTCTTCGGCAATCTCCTCAGGAGTGGGCTCGCGTCCGTATTCCTGCACGAGCTGCTTTTGCACACGCATCAGCTTATTGATCGTTTCGATCATGTGCACCGGAATCCGAATGGTACGGGCCTGATCCGCGATCGCGCGGGTGATCGCCTGGCGTATCCACCAGGTCGCGTAGGTCGAGAATTTATATCCCCGGCGGTACTCGAACTTCTCAACCGCCTTCATCAAGCCCATGTTGCCTTCCTGAATGAGATCGAGGAATGAAAGGCCGCGGTTGGTGTATTTCTTGGCGATGGAAATGACGAGTCGAAGATTTGCCTCGATCATCTCATCCTTGGCCCGGCGGTCGACATTCACATGGCTCTTGAGCGTCGCAGCGAGGTTGTCGAACTCCTCCTGACTCATCCATACTTCCTTTTCAAAAGCGGTTTTGGCCCGGGTTGCCTCCGACTTGTCATTCCGGTCGACGGCGCGAGCTGCCTGCGCTTTCAGGGCAGCGGACCGGGCGGAAAACGTTTCGGTGCAGGTCACGAGCTCTTCAGTGACTTTTTGTTTGAAGTAGAAACGACCATAGAGCTTCGACAGCTCCGCATGGTCTTTTTCCCAGGCTTCGGCACTTCCCTTGCCGGCCGCACCGGCCTTCGGAGTGCGGTTCTCGGCGTAGGAGGCGGAGAGCCTGTTGCGGAGGGTCGTAACCTGTTCACACAGCTTTTCCAGATTCTTCAAGTAACGGGCGCGACTCTCGATTTTTTTGTCGATGATGAGCCGGTCAAAGCGCTCATCCCCTTCCTCAAGCCGCTGGGCGAATTCGAGATAGGCGTCGGGGAGAAACCCGAAACGGGTGAGGATTTTCCTGATCTCCACCTCGGACTTTTCGATCCGCTTGGAAATCTCCACCTCCTGTTCGCGGGTGAGGAGGGGAACCTGCCCCATCTGCTTGAGATACATCCTGACCGGATCGTCCAGAATATCGAGCCGTCCCTCGCGCTCGGTGGATCGCTTTTTCCCGGTGTCTTCACCGCCGTCATCCTCGAGCACTTCCTCGTCCTCTTCGATCGTGACGGCTTTCTGGTGATCCACTTCGGCCGCATCAATAATGCGGAACTTCATGGTTCGAAGACGCTCGATGAGGTCTTCGAAAAGCTCGATGTCAGTCACCGTGTCGGGGATTGCCTCGTTGATATCGTCGAAGGTCAGATATTCCTGTTCCTTCGCGAGCCGGATGAGGTCGCGGATGATGGGACGAAATTCGGGAGAATCGAGGGGCAGCTTTCCTCCGTTTTCGGGTTCGGTCATGCCGCTATCAGGGGATTCCATAACCACGCGATCATGCGATTTTTCTGATTTTATTGTTGATCGTCTCCCCGCAGACTTGCTATCTTCAGTGGCGACACCGTTTGCTTTGTTGTTTACGGCCATTTTCCAGACGAAGGGAAGGAGGAGCAGATGAGGAAGAGCGGGGGTAAAGGGTCCGCAACGCCGGAACCTGCTAACATTCGTTTAGTAGTTCTCGCAGGTCAAGGAGGACTTTGGAGAGCCGTGTCACCTCATTCTCTGGCAGGCCGGGCGCTCCCATCTGGGCTTTGGTCACTGAGATCTGTCGCTGGATACTCTGTTTCCGCAGCGCGGTGAGGCAGTCACGCGCGAGCCCGGCGGTGATGCGTGCGCTCTCGTCGCTGAGGAGGCGGCTTACGCAATGTTGTTCGGCAAGGGGAAGCTGGCCGACGAAAGAATTGACGCTGGCGGCGCTTGCCGGATCAAATTTCGCCTCCCAGATCCGGGTGAGGACTTCGGTTTCGGTGAGGTTCTTGAAAAACTCCGGAACAGGATTGGCCACGATCTCCGCCCGGATCGTCGCGTCGATGAGGAGTCCCCGGCAGAGGAGGCGAATCGAGCGGTTCGTGATCTCGATCGGCACCCTGGAGTCGATACCGGAGTCGATACCGGAGTCGGGCCCGGAATCAGGGGCCGGGGAAGCGGCCTCCTGCCGCGCGCCGGCTTCCGATTGGCGGCGTTGTGTGATCGCCTCGCGTTTGTGTTGCGTCTTTTCCGTGCGCGATTTGGCGGCGACAGCGTCGCGCACGAGTTTGCGTATGTCATCTTCGCCGACGCCGAGTCGAATGGTGACCCGGCTGATGAGAGAATCCTGCATCATCTTGTCCTCGATCAGGGCGATGTCGGCAGAGAGATCGCGGGCGAAGTTGAGCCGTTCCCGCAGGCTGCCCTGGTTGAGTTTGCCCCCGCGCCGGTCGATTTGGAAATCA
>JAGNMT010000075.1 GCA_017991025.1 Verrucomicrobiales bacterium | reverse complement strand
ATCTACGTCACCTGCCGCGATCAGCTCGTCCGGCTCATCGATCGCAACGGGGATGGCGAAACCGATTTTTATGAGTGTTTCAACAGCGATCATCAGGTCACGGAGCACTTTCATGAATTTGCGATGGGCTTGCAGACGGATGCTGCCGGCGATTTCTTCTACGCGAAGTCCGCGCGCCACGCGAAGCCCCCGCTCGTGCCTCAGCACGGCACACTGCTGCGCGTGAGCCGCGATGGAACACAAACGACGATCGTTGCCAGCGGTTTCCGGGCGGCGAACGGCGTCTGCGTGAACGGAGACGGCACCTTCTACGTGACCGATCAGGAAGGGCACTGGACCCCGAAAAATCGTATCAATCTGGTCCGCTCCGGCAGTTTTAACGGCAATTGCTGGTCCTATGGCGCGCCCGAAGACAAGAGCGACACCGCCATGGCACAACCACTCGTCTGGCTCACCAATGAGATGGATCGCTCGCCGGGCGAACTCGTGCGGGTGACCCCGGCCTCATGGGCTCCCCTGCAGGACCGGCTCATCGATCTCAGCTACGGCATGGGCCGGATGTTTGTCATTCTTCAGGACGACAGCGACCCCGCGCAAGGTGCTGCTGTGGCCCTGCCGATTCAAGATTTCCCCACCGGGGTGATGCGTGGACGTTTCCATCCCGAGACGGGCGATCTCTATACCTGCGGCCTCGCGGTGTGGGCCTCTAATAAGATTCAGGACGGGGGCCTCTACCGGGTGCGCCGCACGGCAAGCCCCTTAAGTCTCCCCGTCGCCTGGCGCACTGCCCCCGGGACGATCACGATCACCTTCAGTGACGCCCTTGATCGAAAAACGGCTGAGGACATCACCCGGCACACGATCAAAGTGTGGGATCTGCTTCGCAGCGAAAAATACGGTTCACCCCATCTTAACGAACGCCCTCTGAAAATCACGCAGGCCGCCCTCGCCGAAGACGCCCGCACCCTCACCCTTCATCTTCCCGATCTTGCTCCAACGCGCGGGCTTGAGTGGCAGGGTTCGTTACAGGGTGCCGACGGCAAGGCATTTACGAGACGGGTTCACGCGACGATTCACCGGCTGAAAGAATAAGCTCAACTCTCTACGGGTGGGTGCTTCACTTTCCTAGCTTGGCCACCGGGCTGTCCATCCACTCCGGCAACGCTTTCAGTTCATCAAACACCTCCGGGGAGAGTGGTAGATTCCACTTCGCCCAGAACGGGGCGAGGTTTTTCCCGCAGGCTTTTGATAAGCGGATGACCCATTGGTCGTTTTTCTCCTGCTGGGTTTTCGGCCATTCGGCTTCGGGGAGCGCATTGTATTCGGCAAAGACCTTTTTGTAGGGCTCCCAGCCGAAGGCTTCCTGGACCTGAAGATAACTCTCAAGAGCGACCCACATGCTCCAGTCGCTATCGAAGTTCCGTCCGCCTTCAAAGTAGGCGTTCATGCGTTGTTTGCGGTCGAGGGGGCGGACCGCATCATGGCCTTCCTGACGCTTTTTGCCGATGTATTCCTCGAAAAGATAGACGGACCAGAGATTGCAGGTGGTCTCGCCGGTGCCGGGCAAACTCCAGAGATCATGCTGATGGTTATGACCGTATTCGTGAAAAAATCCCCAGTTGCCTTCGGTTCTCAGAGCCCTGGCATCGACGGCCTGGTTGGCGGATTTGTCCTGAGGTGCGGCAACAGGGTAACCGCTGTGCATGTAGCCGGCTGAGGTCTGGCGTTCAAACACGATACGCTCGGCGCGGTATTGACTGCGGTCGACCCCGCCGCTGAGTTCGGCCGCTTTCTCGATGATTTCATCCCAGACGGCCATGACTTTGTCAGGATCAGCGAGATCGCGGATGAAGGAACTGGGAATCGCAATGATGATACGGTCACTCGCGAGTTCGGCCCAGGGTGCGGGCGCTTTGCGGATCTGGTCGCGCCACTCGCGAAGGTCGGTCTTACCCGCGACATAGAGTGGTGCCTCAACGGCTCCGGCGATGGTGAAATCGAGAGCGCCCAGTTTGGAGTCGCGAGGCACCCGTATCGTGACAAGTCCCCCAAGAGCGTTCGAGATCGTCGTGACCGGTTCCTCGATTTCGACGCTGCGCTGAAGGCGCGGGTAACGCTCCCACTTGTCACGATTCGAAAGGTTTCCATTGTAGGCACCGATGACCACCTCGAATCCCTGCCCGCCGATCGCCGGAGGTGCGGTCACGGTAATGACTTCGCCGGGCGCGGCATAGAGGCCGGTGGGGCGCATTTCTTTTGCCGCCCAGCCTCCGGCACCGCGTCCGCTCAACCATCCGCGCCAGGTTCCGTCGAGAGAGATCTTCCTTTCAACGCGGGGCGCCTCGCCGGGCACGGCACCAGGATAGTCGTTCGCGGCAGGCAGGGCATACATGCGGCCGGCGGGGAGGACTTGATTGAGTTCGTCTTCGAGGGAAACAATCGTGTCGATGAGGGGATCGGCTCCGGGAACGAGCGGCGTTTCACGGGTCGGGACGATGGGGCCGACCTTTTCGCTCAGCGCCTTCAGTCCGGTCAGAAATTTTCCGAGGGCTTCTCCCCGGAGCGAGACTCCTTCCCGGAGGCTGACCAGGAGCGTGTCACGTTTTGCGGCATCAAGTTTTCCGGGATCCAGCGAGAGTTCGGCGAGAGCGTCAAAGACGGTCTGAGTGCTCGCAAAGGAGACGCCGAGGGCTTTCGAGCGATCCGCATTGCCGCTCGCTCTGAAGCGGATTCCGGCCGGGGCGGCAAGTCGGTTCGCGGGAAAATCCGCAAAGTTCGGATAGCTGTCGGCAAACGCCCACGGAGTGGCCGCGACCACGATGCCCATGCCCTTCTCCGCAAGTGCGAGCAATGTGGTGATGTCGGCTTCTTCAAATCCCCGTTGCGCGACGACGCAATACACGGCGGGGGCATTGCGGGAATCGAGGTCTTCCGGAGCCGCTATCTCGACGTCGATGCCCTTCTCCTTCAGTGTTTCAGCAAGCCCCTTCAGGGCGGGGTGCAGGGTGACCTTCGGAGTGGAAGAGCGCCCGCACCAGCGGACCGAATTGGCGATGAGGTTGAGATTCGCGCCCTGGCCTATCATCGCAGGACTTTTGAGAAATCCGTCGTGGCTGAAGGCAATGACGCGGCCACCCTTGCCATCGAGCGCCTCGCCCGCAGCAGCGACAGAACCGCCCTTCGTATCTTTCAATACCGGGAATGTGGTCTCGGCCGTTAGCTCGATCAGACCGGGAGCGAGATCACCGAACTCAATCGTTCCTCCATCGCGGGTGAGCAGCGCGAGGGCGGTATCGTTGGCAACGAGCGGCTGGAATGGCAGAACAAAGGCAAAGATGGCAAGGGAGAATGCGGGGAGTTTCCAGGTCATGCTGGAAGAAATATCCGCGGAGCGCTCCGGAGGCGAGACGAAACTTCAGGGAAGCTTGTCATACAAGTCGTGAACCTTTTTTACGATGATCTCTTCAATGCCCCGCGCCCAGCCGGTTGCCGCTTCGTAGCCGCCCTCCTCCTGAATGCGCGAGCTCGGGATGTAGCCCGAATAGTCGTTGCTGTAACCAGTGACCCAGATGCCGGCCGGTCCGGCAAGTTCTTTCTTAAGGCGCAGGGAATAATCGACGACGACCTCGCTGCCGAGGGTCACGAGGGTGAGGGTGTCGCCGAGCTTGATGACCTGAACCGGATACTGATGCGGGGTCCGTTTTGCATCCTCATAACCGAGAGTGACCTCTTCATAGGCATTTCGCAACTTGCCTTCGATCGGAATCGTGTTCGTGGAAAAGGCCATTTCAACGGCGTTCGCGAGAGAGCGTCCGTGCTGCTGCGCGAGCTCCAGATCGGTCACTCCGGGGACGACTCCGGAGCGCCGCGGGTAGGGGTTCTGGTCGGCTCCACAGCCGGTGACAAAAAGCGCGGTGAAGCCGGGACGATGCTGCTCCAGATACTCCTGTGCGAATCCGGCGTAGTCGCCGCACCAGTTATAAGCACCGAGGCAGGTGTTGTGACACGCGTAACCAAAAACAACCCCCCGGGCTTCGCCTTCGGGGCTCTCAATGCGCAGAGCGGGAACCTCCTGATCGACCGGACCGGAGGGATTCGGTGCCTTGTCGGCATACGGATGACCGGCAGGCAGGGTGTAGTCACGACGGCGGTTCATCGAGAATCCGCAGCGGGCTTTGTTCCAGGTGAGGCGGGCGGGCTTGAGATCTTTTACGGCCGCATTGATGACACCGACGATTTTTTCCTCGAGTCCATTGGTGTATTCCCAGGCGTCGCGGACCTTCGGGTTTTTCAATTCTTCATCCGTAGGGGGCAGCGAACTGCGGCGCAGTTCGGGTCCGCTGTGCGTGTGCGAGGCGTTCATGAGCAATGAGGCGGAGGCAATGCCGTGGTCCTTTTCAATGCGTTCGGCAACGCGGCGGCGGAGCTCCCGGGGCACCCCGATGAGATCCATCGTCACGATGACCTGACGTGTTCCGGCCTCATCTTCGAGAACGAGGGCTTTCGCGTAGAGATCCTGCCACTTGCCTTCGGCGGGTTTGTCACGTCCAGCGTAACCCGCCATCCAGATGAATTTCTCCGGGGTCACGACGACCGAGGCGATGCCCGCCTTCCACTTGACGGGGACGTGAGGCGCGACCGAGACAGGGGCCGGCTTGTCACTCTGGGCGTGGGCGATCAGGAGACCGAGAAGGATGGCGGGAATGAGGAGAGTGAGGCGGCGCATTGGTGATTGGAGTTCAGGCGTTAGTCTGTTTGGAATATCAGGCGGATAAAACATTAGGATTAAAAACAGGATCGATATCAGGCCATCCTTGATTTCAGGGTAGACCAGATCTCGGGGAGGTCCCAGGTTTTCAGGACCCCGAAGACCATGTGGGAGAGAGGCCATTCATAATGCTCTTCGACGGCGAGGGAATGCCAGCTTTCGAGGGGTTCGTGGAGGGTGATCTTTTTCACGCGATCATCCAGGAAGGCGGCAAGTCCGCCGGGGAGGGTGCCCCGACCTTTGGCTGCCAGGTGGATATCGGTCCAGCCGCGGGAAACAAGTAGATCTATCGTGCGCAGGACATCATATGTCTTGCCGCCCAGGTAAGGTCGACCGAGCATGTTGGCATACGCGGCATAAAAGTAGTCGGAACCGTAATAGCTGAGCGGCTGGTTTCCGGCAGTTCCGGGAAGGGAATCACCCACCCCGCGAGGGTCGCAGGCGACGACGAGCGTTTCTTCAGCGGCGGAGGCAATCAATTCACGGAGAAAAGGTTCACCGCGCAGCTCGGCATCGGCCGACTGCTCAGCCACCCAGAGAAGGACACGACCGCCACCTTCGGGAGCAAGACGGAGTCGCGAGTTGAGGGATTCCTTTCCTAGAACGGTGCAGATGGCCCCGGCGAGAGGTTCGCTCTCAACATGGTAATTGATCCAAAAATCCAGCGGGTAATCGCGCTTGCCGCCGTAGGAGCGAATAATGCGGTAGTCGGGCGGCGAAGCGGGATCGCGTTTCGGCATACGAAGGGAACCGGCCACGGCAATGCGAAGATCATCGCTGGAGAGCGGTTTCGCCTCGCGGGCGGCTCGGAATTTTTCAGCCTTTGCTTTGGTAAAATGAAAAACGGTGCGCGAGCCGAGACCGGATCCGACCTGTCCGCCGGGGCTGCACCAGAGAGTAGGGTCATCATCGAGCGTCAGGGTCGGTTCGACGGCAGCTTCGGAGGCTCCGGTGACGCTGTTGAAAAAGCGATACATGGCCTCGCGGTTTTCCTGCGAATAACCGTGGGTGGTCGGACCGATGTGGAGCTGGATCTTGTCCTCCGCACCAAGAAGACCGTAGAGATGCCGCAGCCGTCCATAAGTCTCCTCCGAACCTCGCGCGTCAAAGTAGTCCTGCTCTTTCGCGAGAATAATGATAGGACGCGGTGCCATTGCAGCCAGGTAGTCATCGTGATCCAGGCCGAAGGCGAGAGAACGGGGCGGGCACTGCTCATTGTCCTGGGGAAGTTCGTTTTCGAGATTGCGCCGCCAGGTTGTGACAAAGCAGGCGGGAGCCCCCATCGTCCAGCGGCGTTCGAGTCCGATCAGCCAGGTCGTCATGGTGCCGCCGCCGGAGTTACCGGTGATGCCGATATGTCGAGAATCTATCTCGGGACGCGCAAGTAGATAATCGAGGGCACGGATCCCGTCCCAGGCGCGCCATGAGCCGAGAAATTCACCGATGAGCTCCATCTGATTGCCCGCCATGTTGTGCTCGTGCGTTGCCCCACCGGGGACGAGCTTGTGATTTTCATCGGGATACTGGGAGCGCTCACCCTGTCCAATCGGGTCGAAAATGAGACAGGCCGTACCCATTCTCGCCAAACCCTGCGCAAAGCTCTGATATGCTTCGGCGTTTTTCCCGTTGGCCGAGTGACCACAACTGCCGACAACTCCGGGGACTTTCGCCTTCCTGTCTTTGGGCAGGTAAAGATGGGCGGTGACGTAAAATTTCGGGCGGCTTTCGAAAACCACTTTTTCAACCGTGTAGCCGTCGCGGTCGAGGATACCGGTGACCTTCGCGTTGAGCGGCGTCTTCTTTTCCGGCATCGGGGCAAAGGCTTTCGCGATGCGTTCGCGGACGTCGTTGATGTAGGCTTCGGCCTCCGCTTTTGAGGAGAGTGCGGCCTTGCGGAGTATCCCCTGTTTTTCCACCGCCCGCACTTTCGCCAGATAGTAGTCGTGAACCATGCGGGGGAAACGGTGGAAAGGATCAATGGCCGGTGTGGCGGCGCCGGCATTGGTGGCTTCCTGAGCCAGCAGACGTAGAGGCAGTCCCAAACTGGCGAGCGTCATGCCTCCTGCGAGTTGCATGAGGTCGCGGCGGGAAGTGGTAAAGGGGAAGTCGCGGCGCATGGATCGAGAGTAGGGGAAATTGCCCATCTCCGTCAAAGCCGCGAAAGCGTGACCTCAAACTCTTCCTTGCGCTTCTCCAAAAGAGAGTCAAAACTAATCTACGAATCCCCGATGAACCTCATCCTCAAGAAGAAAACCGTTCACCGCATCGACTCTGTCGTCGATGTCGCGTGGCGAATTCGAATCCGGTAATATCCGGTCTTGAGGTTTGATCCATCGTAAACGCTTCTCCGAATTCTCTTTTCTTTCTGCGTTTTCAGCAATCCGGCCTCAAGGACCCCTTGAGGCCTTTTTTGTACCCGCTCATGAAAACGCCGACACCAGCTCCGATCTACGAACCCGCCGCCACTTCCGCACGGCGGGGTATCATCGTCATGGTTTTATCGGTCATGGCGTTCACGGTCAATACGCTTCTCCTGAGGTACATCGGTCAGGGCGAACACCGGATCTCACCCGATATGCCGCTGCTCTTCCGTTCAGGCGTTGGCATGATGATCGTTCTGGTCTTCTTTCGTGGGAAACGACCGACCCTGATCAAACCGGTCTTCCGCGACCGCTCTCTCATTTTGCGGGGCCTTTCAGGGCTGCTGGGAACCGCAGCCTACTACTGGACCGTCCCGGCTCTGGGCGCCGGAAAAGCGACCCTGATCTGCAACACTTACGTCATTTTCGCCTCCGTCATCGCGATGCTTTCACTGGGTGAGAAACTCACCGCCACTCGATTCCTCTGGCTTGCCGCATCCTTTGTCGGCATCGTCCTCCTGGTGGGTCCCCACGCGGAAGGAGAGGGATTCGCGATCGGCTTTCATGAGATACTGGCCCTCTTCGGAGCGGTCATGGCGGCGTGGTCTGTCGTGCTCGTGCGCCAGCTTTCCCTCGAGTATTCCATCGGCACGATCTATCTCGCGCAATGTGTCTGGATCTTTTTTCCGATCGCCCTGCTTGCCGTTCCCGATCTGCCTGCGCTGAACCTGCGGGAGGTTAGTCTTCTCACGCTGGCGGCGACGGCGGCGGGTTTCGGCCAGCTCGCGATGAACGAAGGCTATCGCTGTCTCACCGTGACAACCGGAGCGACGATCCAGATGCTCTGGCCTGTCTCGACGACGCTGGGGGGCTGGCTGCTCTTTAACGAAAGCTTCGGCCCCCTGCAGTGGGTCGGCGCGGTGCTGATCCTCACCTCCATCTGGCAAATCTCGGTCGCGGGGTTTAAAGCCCGGAAGGAAGTGCCCTGAGCGCCGGGATTCACCTCGACTCAGCGGCGGCGAGGGCCGCGGCACCGTGGGCTCCGGCAAACTCGCCCAAGGTGGCGGGTTTGATCGGAGGCGGCGAAAAGTGATGATCGAGCAGCGCGACAGCGGTGGCTCTGCGGACCCGCTCGAGATAGAGATCCTCGAGTTCGGTGAAGGGACCTGCGAGAAAAATGACTTCGGGATCGAGCAGCTGTATCATCTTCGACACGGTGTCGCCATGGTAGCCGGCGATCCGCGAAAGCGATTTAAGAGCCTCCGCCTGGCCTTCACGGCAGGCCGAAACAAATTTGTTCCAGCTTGTCTCATCGGTCTCCCCGCCCGCCGTCACCGCGCGGACCGTCGCGACGCTTTCAAGGCAATCGACGCCGTGCGTTTGACGATCACCGGTGGGCACGGGCCAGCCGCGGATTTCACCGGCCATCTCGCGGGTTCCCGAGAGGAGTTCCCCGTTTGCAATCACTGCGGCAGAAATGCCGGTCCTGACATTGAGGCAAAGGAGGTGCTTCGCTCCTGCGTGCGAACCGAGCCAGTATTCCCCGAGAGCGACGGTTCGTGTGTTGTTCTCGATTTGAAGAAACTCTGGCGTGAGCCCCAGCTCCTTGAGCAGATCGACCTCTTTCCAGCCATCGATGAACGGATAGTGGCGCCCGATGCGTGCCTCGCGGGTGACGTGGCCCGGAACACCGATGCCGATTCCCCGGACCGGAAGCCCTTCAACGTTTGCCGTGAATTCCGTGATCGTCGCGCGCAGCAGGGACAGGACTTCGGCTCGATTTGGCTTCGGGGAGAGGCGGATCTTCTTCTGCACTACCGTCGTCTGGGCAAAGTCGATCAGAACTGCGTAAAGATGCCGGGCATCAAAGTCGAATCCGATGAAGCCTCCGTAGTCCCCCCTCACCGCCAGAAAGCGCCTTGGGCGACCGACTTCCCTGCTGTTTTCGAGGCCGATTTCCTGAACGATGCCCCGTTCGATCATGCTGTCGACCCGTCTTCCTGCGGTTGACTTGGCAATACCGAGGTTGTCAGCCAGATCCTTCCGCGAAATCTCCCTGGCCTTGCGGATTTCTTTGATGATCAGATGTTCGAGGGTCGCCTGGTCCATGAGCCTGACATACTACCCCGATTTTCCGGATCCGCCGTTAAATAATCGTGATCCGGAGTCCCGCCGGATCAGTCCGGCAACTCTTTACCCCTGGTTTCCGGCAGGAAAGACATCAAGACCGCGCCTACCAGAAAGAGCAGCCCCAGCCAGCTCAGAGCCTGGGGTAGAGCCATGGATCCCTTCAGCCAGGGGGCAAGATACCAGAGCACCGCGAAGGCCAGCATTCTCCCGCCATTGAAGCCGACGCTCGAACCGGTGGCCCGGAGGTGATTCGGAAAGAGCTCGGGAAAATAGACCGCATAGCCCGCATGCATTCCCAGCGTAAAAAAGCCGAAAACCGGGAGGAAACAGAGCAACATTCCATAGCTTTGCGGTACGAAACAGGTGAGCGGCACGATGATGGCGGCTCCGAGGTGATAAAGGATAAACGCTTTCCGGCGTCCCAGTCTCGCACTGAGGGGACCGAAAAGAAGCAGGCCGATCCCGCCGCCTAACGTTTGCACAAATCCATAGGCGAATTTCGCCTTCTCGACCGCGACAGCCTCGGTGACGCCGTCGGCGAGCATACGCTCGTGAGCGAGATTTTGACCGGCGACAACGACGGCCCAGAAAGTCCCGAGCCCGACCGCTGCGAGGCACATCGCGAGGACGGCGTGTCGCCCCCACGGGCTGATCGAGAAAAGCTCCTTGAGGCTGCCGCGGTTCTTATGGGGCTCGGCTTTTGCCTGCTTCCATTTTTCGGGCTCTTTCACCGTGAGCCGAACCCAGACGATGAGGAGCGCGGGGATCACCCCGATGAGGTAGGCATAACGCCATTCCGATCCCACCCAGATCGCGGCGAGTGTCGCCATCCAGGTGCCGATGACCGAGGTTGAGTGAAAAATGCCCGAAGCATAGGCGCGGGCCTTTGTCGGGAATACTTCTGCCACCAGTGCCGCCGCAACCGCCCACTCGCCGCCAATCCCCATCGCGACCAGAAAACGCAGGCCCATGACCTGTTCCAGCGAGGTCGCAAAATAGGTCATCCCGGAAAAAACCGAGTACATCAGGATCGTGAGGATCATGATAGGACGACGGCCGTACTTGTCCGCGAGCGATCCGAAAAGAATCCCGCCGAACATGCCGCCGAGAAGGAAAATCCCGAGGAGACGGTCGCCGTATTTCGCCAGATCGGGATGACCCGGTTGGACCCCGAGGATTTCCTGAAGGAGCTGGTTGCGCGTCAGGTTAAAAATCTGCCCCTCGTAGACATCAAAAATCCAGCCTGCCGAGGCGATGATGAGCACGAGCCACTCGTAGCGGGTGATACCGCGATACCAGGGGCCGGAGGATTCGAGGGAATAATTGGACATGGAGGAGAGGGGTTCCTTGTTGAGTTAACAGGGTTGAGTGCCGGAGTAAACCCTATTCGATCCCGCAC
>JAGNMT010000593.1 GCA_017991025.1 Verrucomicrobiales bacterium | reverse complement strand
ACGTCCAATCGCGCAAGAACCGAGAATTCGCTGCCATTACGCCGGAAGCGAACCAATCCACGTCGAGGAAGGAGAACCGACTCGCGCCGCGAATTGTAAACAAGCGAAGCCTCTTTCGCCTCAACGAGGGCGTAAAACCAGCCATCCAGATCGAGCCGCAGTTGCGAAAACGTCACGTCATGCGCCGCTTCCGGCATCGACGTCGGCAGGGTAAAAACCTGACCGACCCGGAATCGCTCGTCTGCAACCCCGCCCCCTTTGGTATCGCGGTAGGCATTCAAACTCCCGCCGGAAAACGTGTAGATCCATTCCCCGTCCCAGGCAATCCCCCCTGCAGGATCGAGCGTCTTGAGAAACTCACCCACTTTCATCGAGCCATCCGGTTGAGGCGTTAGGGAACAGACGCTGCGACCTCGATCTCCGGCTCCCGCCTCGAGAAGGAGGAACGCCTTTCCCGCTGCAGTCGGGATCAACTGAATTGGAACCGCTCCGCTTGCCAACGGCACAGCGGCCTCTAGCGACCATCCAGGAGCAAGGCGCAGGGTCCGGGCAAATCCGCTTTTCCCGGGAGTGAGCAAGGTATTTGCCTGAGACGAAGCCGGAGAAGTATTTGCCAAGAATGCCGAAGGCACCTCATCAAGCGAAGCGAAGGCCCCGAACTCACGAAGGCCCGGAATAACCCGTAATGGTGTCTCAGGAATCGAGAGACGCAGATACCTGACTGCGACAGGTTCCACGGCGAGGACTTGATGCAGGGATCGATCAGCAGAGCCCGACACCCTCGCAAGCTCTTTCCAGGCACGTAAATCGTCAGAGCCTTCAAGCAGGAAACTCCCGGGAGCGTCCTCTTTCCAAGTCAACGCCACGGCACCGACCTGCTCCCGCTGCGGTAAGGCCACCTGCCATGACGAAGGTCCGACATCCGCCGCCTCCCAGTACGTCCGCCAATCTCCGTCGATTGCTTTACCCGCTCCGGTTTTTACGGTTTCACCGCCAGAGAGGGCCGACGCCTGACCGCCGCTCGCACGATTTGGACCAGGCTCAGGCAGAACGACCTCGGGGACGGCTAGGGATAGCCCGTGCAAGGACTGGGCTGGCGCAATTGGCACAAAGGCCTCGTCTGACAGGCTGCCGAGCGCCCAGAGGAATCCGCGGGCGATCAGGTCCAGATAAGTTGGCGTGAGCAGGGTCGAAGTCTCATTGCCTATCGTTGTCGCGAAAACACGTGTATTCGCGGGACCATAGAGGTGGGTCCAGGTATTCACATGATTTTCCCCGCCTAAAGTAGCGGATTGAGTTAGCGCCGTCACGCCGGCGTGGAGTTTTTCGATCCGATAAAGCTCACCATTCCGGACCGGCCAGGGAACCATGCCTTTCAAAATCGGGTTCTCTTTCGCGAGCGGTTCGATGACAATCGCGTGGTCGCGTTCGTGTCCCCGCGAGGTCGCGCCGCAAAAATCGAACCAGCGGTCATCGGCGATACGGAAGGAGTGCATCGTGCCATGAATGAGCACTGCGGGAAGCCCGGCACGATGGGGCGCGAGGATGCGGTCGATATAAGCCGGATCGATAACCCGGGGAAAGCAATAGTCATGGACGACAATGTCGTAGCCCTCGGCCCAGGCGGGTGATTCGAAAAGCGGAATCCGGACGTCGCTCTCCCCGTCTCCTTCGTGGTGGACTTTCCACTCGATCTGACGTTTGACCCGTTCCCGGATGCCCTGGACGATAATCTCTTTTCTCGCCGTATAATCGTGAGAACATCCCCCGGTCACGAGCAGTGCCTTGATCGGCGGCGGCTCTGTCTTTTTTTCCTCCTCTTTGGCAACGAGCAAACCGGATGATGAAAAAACCAGCCCGATCAACCCGGTTAGCAGTAACTGTGAAGTGGGGAGCGGCATCGATTTGAAGACTGCCAATGAACCGTTTTGCGACGGCAACTGCAAGGAGAGATTGGAAAGATAAGAACAGGGCAACGGGTCAGGGCAACGGACTCTCAGGGAGCAGGCCAAGTGTTCGGGCAGGACCCGGTAACCTGATGAAGTCTCCCCAAACTGATTGAAAAGGAGCCAAGTCTCCGCAATGATTCACCAAGTGTCTTCCAAATCATTTAGAGCCTCCGCTGCCGTGAACCGATTACTCACCCTCATTCCCGTCATTCTCGCGTCCACCTGCTTCGGAGAAAATCCGCTTGAGAACAAAGGACGCCCCGTTGCGACCACGGCCGCCCTTTCACCCGCTGAAACGGCGGCGAAAATGCAACTCCCCAAAGGATTTCATGCTGGCGTTTTCGCTTCAGAACCTGACATCGTCCAGCCTATCGCCTACACCATGGATGATCGCGGCCGCCTCTGGGTGCTGGAATGCACCAATTACCCGGACAGTCCCGGCAAACCGAAGGACCGAATCCTCATCCTCGAGGACACGAATGGCGACGGCAGCGCTGACAAACAGTCCGTTTTTTACGACAAGGTTCCCTTCGGCTCCGGCATCGCCCTCGGACACGGTGGAGTCTGGGTCGGCTCGCCGCCAAATCTACTCTTTTTCCCGAGAAGTGACGACGAGCAGGACGTCGCGGCCGGTGAGCCCGAGATCGTCCTCGACGGCTGGGGGGCGGAGGACACCCATGAAACTCTCAACAACTTTATCTGGGGACCCGACGGGTGGCTCTATGGCACGCAGGGAATCTTCACCTTTTCGAAAGTGGGAAAACCCGGCACGCCCGAAAAGGATCGTGTCCCGATGAATGCGGGCATTTTCCGCTATCACCCCGGCAAAAAGATTTTCGAACTATATGCCGAGGGAGGCAGTAATCAGTGGGGCGTTGACTGGGATGATCACGGACGGGGGTTCTTCGCCGCTTGCGTTATTTCCCACCTATGGCAGGCGGTCCAG
>JAGNMT010000592.1 GCA_017991025.1 Verrucomicrobiales bacterium | reverse complement strand
GGCCGGGATGCGCCTTGACGATGACGGGGCATCCGGCGGCGAAGGCGGACATGGTGTCGGCACCGAGCACGGAGATGGCGATGGGAAAATTGCTCGCTCCGAAAATGACGACCGGCCCGACCGGTTGCATCAGCGAACGGACGTCGGGTTTCGGAAGGGGCTGACGGGCCGGGTCGGGGAGATCGAGGCGGGCATCGAGCCAGGAACCCTCACGAATGAGTTGGGCAAACTGACGGGTGTGGATGACGGCGCGGTCACGTTCCGAGGCGCAGCGGGCGAGGGGATGTCCGGTCTCGGTCGAGGCGCGTTCGAGAAGGGTGTCGCCGAGGGCGAGGACCTCGGTCACGATGGTGTCGAGAAACCCGGCACGGGCTTCTGCGGGGAGGAGACGGAATCGATCAAAGGCACCCACGGCAAGGGAGACGGCGGAATCGATCTCGGCTTCGGTGGCTTCGAAGTAGGGCGGCTCGAGCGTGGTGTTGAGCGCGGGATTCGCGGGCGAAAAGGAGGCGGTGGAATCTGCGGATTCGCGATTTCCGATGAGGTGTTTTCCGGTGAGGGTCATGTTCATTTTCAATCCGTTGAGGTTGAAATGCTGTAGCCGGGGTCTGCGACCCCGGTAGGGCGCGCTTGATTCTTGAACGCTGAACCCGGCCTCGGAGAGACCGGCTACAGGGGAAGAGCCCGTCTATGCTTTCAACAAATTCTGTGCCGCCGCTCTCACTTCTTCCGTCTGTGCTTCGGTAATGCCACTGAGGAGGGGGAGGGGTGGTCCGGTCTCGGCGATGCCGGCGAGGCGGACGGCTTCGTGGAGGACGCGGATGGGATTGATGCCGTTGCGGAGGTCTTCGAGGGGCTTGAAGATGGCCTGAATCGCGCGCGCACGGTCGAGGTCTTTGGCCTGGACGGCTTTGAGCAGGTCATCGCTGAGGTCGGGACGGATGCAGACACAGCCGGCGGTGAAGCCGTTGACTCCGAAGTCCACCAGGTGCTCGATGACTGGCTGCTCGCCGATACCACTCACAATGAGGGCCGGATCGACGACATCGACGAGTTTGGTAAGGTAGGGATCGTCGGCGGGGTTTTCGCGGACGATGGCGTATTTGATCCACGAGACAAGTCCTTCATCGACGAGTTCCCGGGCTCCCTCGACGGTGATGTAGTCGCCGTATTTGATATAGAGCACGATGGGTTTGCCGGCCTTTTTGGCAAAGTTCCTCAGTCCCGCAACGACGCCGTCGGAAGTGGTGATGCCCTGATGAGGCAGGACCATAACGGTGGGGTAGGAGGTGTTCTTCAGGATCTCTGCCTGGTCCATCATGACCCCGTAGGCCGGTCCGGCCGAGGGGACAACGAGCGTGTCCGCGCCCGCGATCCCGGCGAGTTCTCCGAGGACGGATTCGTACTCGCTCGGAGCGATGTGATAGAAATTGGCGTTGCCTCCGTAGAGCAGCGTTGTGACCCGTCCGGCCTCAATGTGGCGAATGAGCTTTTTATTTTCCTCACGGTCGAATTTCAGATTCCTGTCGCGGGCCATGGGAGGCACGGCAATGACGGATCGGGCGAGGTCTGCCGGGGTGATGGAGCGGGTTTGCATGGGAAGAGAAGGGGTGGAGGACTTAAGGCGTTAAGGAGTTGAGGCTTTGAGGACACGCGGAGCGAGGGGGCGGAGCGGAGGCAAATTAAGGTTTTCAGGTCCAGATGCCATCGATGAGTCGCTGGGTCGGGCCGGTGTAGTCGTCGCGCAGGATTTCGGGGAGACGATGGGGCCTGACATTGTCATACGACTGCAACATGGCGAAGCGGGTCATCGCGGCGGGGATGCCGACTGCCGTGAATCCGGGGTGACCGGTCGCCGGGTAGGGGCCGCCGTGGTTCATCGCCGGGGAAACGGCGACGCCGGTGGGCATTTTGTCATTGAGGAGACGTCCGACTTTTTGACGGAGAATCGGGGCGATGAGATCGTAGACTTCGTCGTCTTTTCCGGAGAGGGCGGAGTAAATCGAACCGGTGAGATTGCCTTCGAGGTGATCGAGAATCGCCGCCGCCTGTTTCACGGAGGAGGCGGTGACAATGAGCGAGGAATTGCCGAAGGCTTCCGTCTGCATTCTCGAGGGATCGCGGAGGAAGGCTTCCCCGGACACGCGGAAAAGCGTGTTCGCGACGCAGCAGCCTTTGCCACTGCCGGGTCCGGTGCCGCAGAGGACCTGCGCTCCGGCGTCCTTGAGAATGCGGTGGCTTTCATGGAGAGTTTTACGCACCGCGTCGGAGAGCAGTGTGCCCACGGCCGCGCCTTCGAAGCGTTGAGTCACGTCGAGGATAAAACGTTCCGTCGCTTCGCCGTCGATGAGCAGGACCATGCCGGGATTGGTGCAGAACTGGCCCGTGCCCATAAGACAGCTGCCGGCAAATTCCTCAGCGAGGGCATCGCCTTTTTCCTCCAGAACATGCGGAAGAAATACTACGGGATTCACACTCGAGAGTTCGAGATAGATGGGTTTTCCAGCCCCGTCGGCGGCCTGTTTCAGGGTCAGCCCGCCGTTGCGACTGCCGGTGTAGCCGGTCGCGCCGACCCGCTCATCGGTCACGAGCTGCTGACCGATGGAGTGGCTCGTTCGATAGATCAACTGCACGATACCGGCGGGCATGCCCGTTTCCATTGCGGCGAGATGGGCGGCTTCGGCAAAGAGTTTCGTGGTCCCGGGATGCGATGAGTTGGCTTTGGCAATGACAGGATTTCCCGCCGCGATCGCCGCTGCGAAATCCCCGCCCGAGGCACTGCCGAAGGCGAAGGGGAAATTGTTAGGCCCGAA
Organism: Verrucomicrobiales bacterium; assembly: GCA_017991025.1. Classification (GTDB taxonomy): domain Bacteria; phylum Verrucomicrobiota; class Verrucomicrobiia; order Verrucomicrobiales; family DEV007; genus Arctic95D-9. The sequence continues at coordinate 85 of JAGNMT010000592.1, read as the reverse complement.
GACGACGACCGGTCCGAGCGGTCCGAAGCAGGACCGGATATGGTTGGTCGTGTCGATGACGGGATTTTTCCAGATCCCGGATCTC
>JAGNMT010000591.1 GCA_017991025.1 Verrucomicrobiales bacterium | reverse complement strand
CAGTGATCGAAAACGAACTCCTGCTCCGATTAGCCGCACTGATTTCCCTTCTCCTCGTGCCCAGGCCTCTGCGAGCAGTTCCCGCATCATCTCGGGTTCCACTTTTTCCGCAGCACGCTGGGCGGATGTGATCTGAAAATCCCCGAACTTCACTTTTACGACACATTCCCGGATTTCGCGCTCGCTGTGCCGTCCGGAAAGATCGTCCTGTAATTCGACGATGAGATCTTCCAGCTTTTCGAGGCCGTCTTCGACCGAAGTCAGGTTTTCACGGAAGGTGCATTCGTTGCTGAGCGATTTCCGTTCGCGATTCGGATTCACCACCCGGTCATCAATCCCGCGACAGAGCCGATAAAGGGAACTCCCGAATTTCCCGAAGCGCTGCACCAGCGCCATCTCCGACCACTCCCGCATTTTGCCGCAGGTAGGAATGCCGGCCTCGTGGAGGCGGATCGCAGTGGCTTTCCCGACGCCCCAGATTTTCTCTACCGGCAGGGTGGCGAGGAAGTCCCCGATCATGTCGTCAGGCACTTCGAACTGCCCGTCCGGCTTTCTCCAGTCACTCGCGATTTTGGCGATGAACTTGTTTGAGGCAATCCCCGCCGACGCGGTAAGCCGGAGCCCGGAGCGGATCCGGTTGCGAATTTCCCAAGCCACCGAGGCAGCCTCGGACGCGAGATGGGAAACATCAAGGTAGGCCTCGTCCAGGGAGAGGGGTTCAATGAGATCGGTAAAGCTGGAAAAGATGGCACGTATCTTCGCCGATTCTTCGCGGTAAAGATCAAATCGCACGGGCAGCAAAACCAGTCCCGGACAGAGTTTCAGCGCTTTGAACGCAGGCATCGCGGAGCGGCAGCCGAACTTCCGGGCTTCATAATTGCAGGTCGTGAGGACCCCTCGTCCTCCGCTGCCGCCCACCGCAACCGGTTTCCCCGCGAGTTCAGGGCGTTCCCTCATCTCGATGGCCGCGTAAAAGCAATCCATGTCGACATGGATGATCTTACGGGGCTTTTCGGGAACGAACATGGAGCGTCTATTCTCTCCCCGTACGAGCGTCGGGGCAACGGGAGGGTTCAAACCTTCGTTTCCATTCGCGCTGCAGCGGCGTAAAGTGGGAAGCGATGTCCGACTATGCCATCATCATTCCGGCCTACAACGAAGAGGCTTACCTCGCCGCGACGATCACGGCGGCACTTGAGGCCATGGCGGGTCTTGCCGGGGAGTTTGGTATCGGCGAACTCATCGTCGTGAACAACAACTCGTCCGACCGCACGGGCCTCGTCGCCGAGGAAAACGGGGCCCACCGTGTCATTTTCGAGCCGCACAATCAGATCGCGCGGGCGCGAAACGCCGGGGCCGAAAACACGGAGGCGGAACGGCTCATTTTCATCGACGCCGACACTAAGGTGTCGTCGGAAACGTTGCGTCAGGCTCTCTCCCTGCTTTCCTCGGGAAAAGTTGCGGCGGGAGGGGCGAGGATCGTGATGGATCAGGCCGTCAGTCCCATGGTCGACTGGCTCGTTCGCACCTGGAACGGGATCGCGGCGAGCTTCGACTACGCCGCCGGCAGTTTCTTTTTCACCCGGCGCGATGCCTTCGAAGCCGGAGGCGGGTTCGATGAGACGGTCTACGCCGGCGAGGAGGTCTGGCTCGCCCGCCGTATCAAAGTCTGGGCAAAACCGCAGGGACTCGCCTTTCGGGTGATATCCGATCCGCCCGTCGTGACGTCGGGCCGCAAGTCCGAGTGGTTTTCCACGGGTGACTTTATCGGACAACTCGCGATTATTTTTCTTATTCCGAGGGCGACACGGAGCCGGAGACTTTGCGCGATGTGGTACCGGAGGCCTGCGAAATCAGCGGAGTGACCCGGCTCAACCCTGTCTGGCCCATGACCTGACCCTCTTACTTCAAGCTCGGACGGGGCATCTCGACGCGGAAGAGGGCATAGTCGAGTGAGTCGTCATCGACGGCGGTAAACGGGAAGGTGTGGTGCAGATTCTCCGCCGTGGTGTCGGAGACGGTGAGGCGATTATTCAGTCGCCGGCCCGCAGTTCTGACCTTTCCCGCCGTTTCGATGACGGAATGCACCGAGTCGAAATCGAGTTGATCTCCCGCGCTGCTCAGCTTCACTTTTGAGGTGCCTGTGTGGATGCCAACCTCGAGAAAAATGGGAGTGTTAGTCTCAATCTTCCAGGCCCGCAGCAGTTTTGCCAGGGCATGCTGCATGGCGAGTGCCGCCTGGATAGCAAGGCGCTCCTGATGCGGGTCGTCACTGCGGGAACCGAAAATGGCAATCACGCTCTCGTCTGCAGACTTCTCCAGCGATCCCTGGTGTCGCAGGACGATGTCGATCATTGTGGAGAAGTATTCATTCAAAAGCGCGAAGACACGCTCGCCGCCCAGTTTTGACGACAATTGACTGAAGCCGCAAAGATCCGCGACGAGGACCGTGATACGACGTGGGACTTCTTCTCCGCTTACGGACCCGCTTAGTTTCGAATCGGCAGCCTGGGAGCGAACATAGTGGACGAGCGCACCCTTGAGAGATTCGCGCTCTTCGAGACCCTCAGCCATCTGATTGATGGCGTCGGCGAGTTCGCCGAACTCGTCCTTGCTCTTCATGTTGATGCGAGCGGAGAAATTTCCCTTCCCAATCCCGCGAACGAACTCCTGCAACTCGGTGAGCGGTTGCGTCACTTTACCTGAAAGCCACGCGGCCAGTCCTGCTGCCAGGCTGAGTGAGATGACCATGGCGATGAGGTCTCCGAAAAGAAGTCTTCGCAGCAAGATCTGGATTCGCTGGGCGGCAATGTCAGCCGCGAGTATTGCCACTGGCTCCCCTGCCGAATTGAGAATCGGAGCGAAGGCGGTCAACCAGGTGCCGAAGGAGTCCTTCGTATAGTCTTC
>JAGNMT010000590.1 GCA_017991025.1 Verrucomicrobiales bacterium | reverse complement strand
CGTTTCCCATGCCGTGCTCAACGAACAGGGGCGCCAGCGCATCGCGGAATCGGACATTGAAGAGCTCATCTCGACAAACAGCACGCCATTTGCCGTCGGCAAGAAGGTAAAAACCGTCAGCGTCGCCGAGATTTTGGGCGAAGCGATCCGGCGAATCCACTTCGGCGAGTCGGTCACATCTCTTTTTGACATTTCCTGACTCGTCGCGTAGATTTCGCGCCCCCTAGGCAGGGGTGGGCCTTCAGAGCCCCGATCAAACTCAGAAACACACCGGAAAGATGGCTAAACACGAAACCCTTCAAGCCCAAAAACGCGACGTTAAAGGCACCACCGCCTCAAAACGACTCCGCCGCACCGGTGTCGTGCCTGCCGTGATCTACGGGGCCAATCAGCGCGAATATACGATTCAGCTCGATGCCAAGTCGTTTTTCGACCTCGCCCGGAAACAGGCCAGCCACAACTTCCTCGTCGATCTCGAGATCGAAGGCGCCAATGAGAAGACAAAGCTCGCCATCGTTCAGGACATCCAGCGCGACCCTCTCAACGGCTCCCTCATCCACGTCGACTTCCGCGCGGTGAGTGAGACCGACACGATTCATGCTACGATCCCGATCGAGCTTCGCGGTGAGCCAATTGGCGTGAAGAAAGGTGGCCTCCTCGAGCAGTTGGTCCATGAGATAGAAATCTCCTGCAATCCTTCCAACCTTCCGGATTCGATCGTCAACGACGTGTCAGGAATCAAAATCGGTCAATCGCTGAAAGTGGCTCAACTGAACCTCCCGGATGGTGTCACGGTAAGACTCGGCGCGGATGTGCTCATCGCCATCGTCAATCAGACAAGGGCTTCGGTCTCCGAGGGCGGTGCTGCTGAAGTAGAAGTGGTCGAAGATGACGCTGCCACTGAAGAAGAATCGAGCGAAGAAGCCTGATGCTAATCTTCCTCATTCTGTGATTTTCAAAAGCCCCGGTGAAAACCGGGGCTTTTTGCTGCCATGGCTTCTCCCCGCGTCTCGGTGGTCATGCCCGCACGAAATGCGGAAACGACCGTATCTGCCGCGATCAGGAGTCTCCGCGACCAGGACCTCGATGATTTCGAGATCATTCTCGTCGATCATGCCTCCACCGACGGGACCTACCGCCTCATGCTGGAACAGGCGCATCTCGACCCCCGCATCCGGGTTTTCCAGTGCCATGGCAGTTTTGTCGAGGCCGTCAACATGGCATGGCAAAAAGCCACCGGAGAACTGATCGCCCGGATGGACGGTGACGATGTCGCCTCACCCGCGCGTCTGCGGTTGCAGATGGAATACCTCGCAGCACGACCCGATCTCGCCGGATGCGCCACCCGGGTGAGAATCCTCAAGCGGATCCGGCAGGACCAGGTCACTCCACCCGACGATGGCTACCGCCGCTACGAAAAATGGGTCAATTCGGTCACTGAACCGGCCGACATCTCGGCGCAGCGATTCATCGACAGTCCTGTCCCTAATCCCACCATCATGGTCAGACGCGTGGTGCTCGAAGCTCTTGGCGGGTACCTCGACCCGCCCTGGGCCGAGGACTATGATCTCTGGCTGAGGCTTCTTGAGCGAGGTTATCAGCTCGGCAAAGTACCTGAGGTCCTGCTTGACTGGCACGACGCCGAAGGCCGCGCCACGAGGACTTTGGAACGCTATTCACTCACCCGCTTCCAGGAAGCCAAAGCCCATTACCTCGCCCGACTTCCCTCCGTTCGGGACCTCGGGGTTGTCATCTGCGGAGCCGGTCCCATCGGAAAGGAAATGGCAAACCTCCTTCGACGGGAGCAGATCAAAGTCCATGCTTTCATCGAGGTGAACCCCCGGCAGATTGGAAATGTCATCGCCGGTTCCCCGGTCCTCGGCACCGAACACGTTGCCCACTTTCTAGATGAAGCGGTCATGCTTCCCGCCGTAGGGCGCGGATCCGGACGGGAGCGGATCCGGCTTATCCTTAAAACGGCGGGATTCATCGAAGGCGACAGCTTTTTCTGCGTCGCCTAGTCACCCTTCATCGCTTAATCTTTCAGAACTCACGCGCCCGGACGGCTGCGCGCATCGGAAAATGGATCAACGAACGCACTTCAGACCCTGTATTGACCTCCATGAGGGCAAAGTAAAACAAATCGTCGGCGGCACTCTCGGCTCTACTACCGAGACACTCAAAACCAACTTTGTCAGTGAACACCCGCCCTCGTGGTTCGCCGAACTCTATGCCCGCGACGGTCTTCGCGGCGGGCATGTCATCAAACTCGGACCGGGAAATGACGAGGCGGCTACGCTTGCCCTCGCCGCCTACCCCGGAGGTCTCCAAATCGGCGGAGGCATCGCCCCGGGCAGCGCGGAACGCTGGCTTGCGGCCGGTGCCTCGCACGTTATAGCGACCTCCTGCCTCTTTGATCAAGAAGGACACTTCCAGGAATCCCGACTCGCGGCCCTCGTTTCCGAGGTCGGTGCCGATCGGCTGGTTATCGATCTCAGTTGCCGTCGACGGGGGGACTCGTGGGTTGTGGCGATGAACCGGTGGCAGACCCTTACTGATCTCTCCATCACAGAATCCACACTCGATGCCATTTCCGGCTCTTGTGCCGAATTCCTCATCCATGCTGCCGACGTGGAAGGCAAGTGCGAAGGCATTGACGAGCCCCTCGTCTCCCTTCTGGGGAAGTGGGGAGGACGACCCATCACCTATGCCGGCGGGGCCTCCTCCCTCGATGACCTGCGGCGGGTGGATCTACTTGGCAGCGGAAGGATCGACCTGACGATCGGCAGCGCTCTCGACATTTTCGGCGGCTCCGGCGTAAGCTATCGCGATTGTGTGGCGTTCAATCACACACGATAATTCTTAGGAATTGCGCGCTTGCCCTTCTCTCCCGACAAAGGATCATACCTCTAAAC
>JAGNMT010000589.1 GCA_017991025.1 Verrucomicrobiales bacterium | reverse complement strand
CGCCGATCTGCTCGAGTATCTCGATTCACTCAAGTAGCGGCTCCTCATCCCGAGAAACAGAAGTTGGACCCGGCACTGATCCCCTATCGAGAGATTCCTCCCTCGCAGGGGCCTGCGAACAAAAGATTCAGCCCTTATCCAACAGATCAAGGACCAGATCATCATCCAGTTCTCCCCTGAATTTCCAGACTCCTTCAATCTGAATGGCCTTCTCCACGTTGATCTTCAAGTGAGCGCCGTCGGCAGCGACTAAATGAATGTCGAGGTCCTCGTAAACCGGTGCTTCTGACGGAGAGTCGGGATCGACGTCGAATTTCACTTTGCTGAATTTGATCTGCGCCACATCACCGAAGTACTTCGTGATCATCGTCCGCATTTGCCCGACGATTTTGACCGCATCCGCCTGATTCCTGGCCTGACGCTTTTCTTCACGCTCGGTTTCCTTCGCAGGATCCACCGGGGTTTTTGCAGTGCCCGCATTGCGGGTGGCTTCGGCTCCTTTCACCTTTCCCAGAGCAGCAGGAGCATGCCAGCACGCGGTCACCGCCGCTGCATCTCCTGATTGAATGGCGGTGACGAGAGCCTCACTAAGCGCCTGAACCGCCGGTGGCACCGGCTTGTCATCATCTGCCCCCCGGGCAAACGGGGCTGTTAGTAATACGGATACAAGTAGAAGTGTTGTTTTCATCGGGTTCAATACTGACATATATTCGCGTATCGCTCAATAGCGCTTTTACCCAATCACGGGGAAGGAGACGCTCGTGTTCACCGGATCCAATTTACCGGAGTCCGCCCCTCCGCGCCTCCGACTGATCGGGGCGCTCGCCTCGATCCAGACACTGGCCGAGGCGCGTCGAGCGGAGATCGATGCCGTCCTCGACCACAACATCGCCCAACACCGACTCCTTGCCGCACTGGGACATCCGAGGTAGTGTTCCCCCAGGACACCTCTCATGCCCAGAAAACCCGCTACCTCCAAACCCACTTCGATCAAAGTAGGTGACTTCTTCAAGCGCCACCATGAGAGCCTTTCCATGGAACTGGTCGGCAGCGCCTGCGGCCATGATCGTGCAATTCTCGAACCGACGATCAACCGGCCGGGTCTGGCGCTCTCGGGCTTTTACAAATACTTCGCCCTGCACCGTATCCAGGTCATTGGGCAGGCAGAAAGATCCTACCTGCGGCATCTGAATGAAGAGAATGCCGAAAAGCGGTTCTTTGACCTGTGCCGACAGTCCATCCCCTGCATTGTCGTGAGCCGCGGCCAGAATCTTCCCGAAAAACTGCTCTCCATCGCCAACAACGCCGGCATCTCGGTCTTCGAGACCTCGATGGTGACGATGAATTACATCAACGCCGCGACGGCACGGCTCGACTGGGAGTTTGCGCCCACGACTACGCAGCACGGCTGCATGGTCGATGTCATGGGCATCGGCATCCTCATCCAGGGGGCCAGTGGAACGGGGAAAAGCGAGACCGTTCTCGGTCTCCTGAGCCGGGGAGCCAGTCTCGTGGCAGACGATATGGTTCGTATCCGAAATATTGAAAACAGAGAACTCATCGCCACCTCGCCGGAACTGGGGCGAAGTCACATGGAAGTCCGGGGCCTCGGGATCATCAATGTAGCCGCGATCTTCGGCGTCGGGACCTTCCGGACGGAAAAGCGCCTTGATCTGGTCGTCACGTTGAAGAGTGATGACGAGATGAACGAAATGGAGCGTGTTGGTATCGACCAGAAGACCGTCGAAATACTCGATCTCAAAGTCCCGGAAATCGAATTACCGGTCTCGGCCGGTCGGGATATGGCGCAATTGATCGAGGTAGCCGCCCTGGATCAGAAATTAAAGGCGCTCGGGCACGATTCCGCTGTCGAATTCAATAAGAAACTCTTGAAAAAGATGCATGACGAACGTAAGACGACATTCTGATTGTTTTTCGAGCCCCACGTCTTAACAAAACTGTATTTAATGCCTGTTTGCGACCTTACGATTTCGAACGAAGACGGGCTCCATGCCAGACCGGCGGCCAAATTCGTTAAGTTGGCGACCCGGTTCGCGTGCGACGTATGGGTAACAAAAGACGATGAGGAAATCAATGGCAAGAGCATCATGGGGCTGATGATGCTCGCCGCGTCCCAGGGATCCGTCATCCGGGTCACCACCGAAGGGACCGACGCTGAAGTGGCGCTTGAAAAGCTCAGTGCCCTTGTAAACAGCGGTTTTGAGGCGGATTGTTGATCTTCGGCCGATTTCTGCGAAGATCCGTGGGTTTTGGGGGCGAAAGCCATAATATTTCGACCGCTTGACCGTTTAGGAGACTGTTGCCGCATGATATCGCCCGAATCCAAACCTGAGACCCGCCTGAAAGGCATTGGCGTGTCTCCGGGTATAGCGATCGGGCCTGCCGAGAGACTGGGGAAAACCCTCGAAGAGCCTGAGCATCTCTATATCGATGCCGCACAGGTCGCCGGGGAAAAAGCCCGATTCTCGCTGGCCTTAATCGCCACCCGCGAGCAGATTCTTGAGCTTCAGGAGCAGATCAGCGCAACAGAAGGGGAAAATCACTCGGCCATCTTTGACGCCCACCTCCTCATTCTGGAAGATGCTTCCGTACTCAACGAGGTGCTACGCGTCACGGAAACGAAGCTCAAATCGATCGAATGGGCCTACTACACCGTCGTAAAGCGCTACATCGATTCGCTGCGTAAGATTGCCGATCCTTATCTGAGAGAACGGGCCGTGGATATCGAGGATGTTGCGAAACGAGTCCTCAAGAATCTCCGCTGGACTGTCGAAACCGCCGACGGCGGCCGGTCTCTCCAGCCGAATACCCGAGTCCTCCTCGCCCACGACCTCACCCCGTCGGACACGGTGAGCCTCGACCGTAAACGTGTCCTCGGCTTTGCGACCGAGATTG
>JAGNMT010000588.1 GCA_017991025.1 Verrucomicrobiales bacterium | reverse complement strand
GGAGAAAGGGTTTGCCGTCAAGCCAGACACCGGTTTCCTCGACCCCGCGCAGCGCACGAAAAGCCTGGCCATGAGCCTCCCGGTGAACATGGACAACCGTTTCTTTTCCCCTCCAGGGATCGATCACGTCGAGGTCAAACCCGACGTCTGAACTCTCACCGCGAAGAGCCTTGATAAGAACGTAATGATGAATGCCCGCCTCCCACACCGGATCGTTCTGATTTTCCTCGCGGTGCTTCACAACAAAAGACCGCAGGCTGAGGATGGGCATGACGCCTTGCCGAATCGACTCTGCCATGAGTTGGCGGCAGCGGAGAAGATGCCCGGCCTCATCTTCGCCTTCGTCGCGGTCGAGAAACGTGGCATTGAGATTTTCGATGCCGCTCTCAACGAGGAGTTCGTTGAGCCCGGCGGCAAGGTCATTACTCTCGATGCCGTGCAAGCCCCATCGTTTCTGTCCCGGATAGGCGACCGAGGGGCGATTCCTAAAGTAGCGATCCACGACGTAGCGCATCTTCACCCCATCGTCCGCCCCCAGGAGACCATGGTAGGCCGCAACATACTCCGGAGCGCTGAACTTTAGCAGGTTAAGGATCGTAGCCGGGGCACAACCGTTGATAGAGTCGGTGAAATCCCGCTGGTCAGCCGGAGCCGGAACGGGCTCTGCGGTCGAAGCCAGACTCGTGAGAAAAATGAGGAGGCAGGAAAAAAGAGATACACCCGGCATGGCAACAAAGATATTCGATTCTTCCACCCCGTTTACGCGAAAAGCAGAGCCCCATGACCCATGACCCATGACCCATGACCCATGACTCCTAAATCTCATCCCTCGAAACCCCTGCGACATGGCCGCGCAGTTTCGCTTCGATAAAGCGCCCGAGATCGCCGTCCATGACCGCCTGAATGTTCCCTGTCTCACAACCGGTGCGATGGTCTTTCACCATCTGATAGGGCTGAAATACATAGGACCGGATCTGGCTGCCAAACCCGATCTCGCCTTTTTCTCCGTAAACCCGTTCCATTTCGGAGCGCTTCTTGTCCTCTTCGAGCTGCAGCAGTTTCGTCTTGAGCAGCTTCATCGCGAGGACGCGGTTCTTGTGCTGGCTCCGCTCGACCGTGCATCGAATCTGGATTCCGGAGGGAAAGTGTGTAAGCCGGACGGCAGTTTCCACTTTGTTCACGTTCTGCCCGCCCTTGCCACCACTTCGGGTCGTGATGATCTCGATGTCCTTTTCGTCGATCTCGAGTTCGGGTTCCTCCTCGAGGTCGGGAATCGCGTCGATACTGGCAAAGGAGGTATGGCGGCGGGCCTGGGAATCGAAGGGCGAAATCCGCACGAGTCGATGCACCCCGCGCTCGCAGTTGAGATAGCCATACGCATTCTCGCCTTCAAAACGGAGTGTTGCCCCGCGTATCCCGACTTCCTCGCCTTCCTCTACGTCGACCATCTCGACTTTGAAGCCCTGCTGCTGCCCCCATCGCTGATACATTCGCACGAGCATGTCAGCCCAGTCACAGGCCTCGGTCCCGCCGGCACCGGCGTGTATTTTCAGGAAGGCACCTTCCGAATCATGCGGTCCGTTCAGGAGCGTCTGCAACTCCACTTTATCGAGCGCTTTCTCAATGGCTTCGACCTCACTGCGCACCTCGCCAAGGGCGGAATCGTCGTTTTCCTCCATTACCATCTCCACGAGAACGGCGAGGTCGTCGACGCGCGCCTCCAGCGCACGGATCGGGAGGATCTTGCCTTTGAGCACCGCGACCTGAGCTACCTTGGCCTGCGACCCTTCCTTATCCTCCCAGAACTCCTGGAAGTTCATTTCGGCCTCGATGGCCTCCAGTTCTTTTTCGAGTCTATCGAAGTCAAAGATACCGCCGCAACTCGGAGAGTCGGGCCTGTAGAGATTTCGTATCGATCGCTTGTAATTCCTCTTTCATGAACGGGGCTTAGCTGTCTCACACAATTGGAAAAATTCAAATAGTCGATTAACGATAGGTTTAAACTCTTCTATGAAAGCCCACGGCACCCTGATCCGCCGGTCTCCTCTCACCGAGACCAGCCTCATCGTGCACTGGTGTACCCACGAGAACGGCATCGTCAAGACGGTCGCCAAGGGTGCCCGTCGCCCGAAAAGCCCTTTCGCGGGAAAACTCGATCTCTTTTTCCTGTGCGAGGTGGAGATTCACCCCGCTCGCAACGGGGATCTGCATATTCTCAAAGACCTCAAAATCGAACGGGCCCGGCTCGGCCTGAGACGGAATTATCTCCAGACGCTCGCCGCCTCCTACTTCGTGAAACTGATCGATCAGGTTGCCGAGGCCGAGACGCCCCTCCCGGATCTCGCCGATCTTCTCGATCGCGGGCTCAACTACCTCGAGGACCACGACGCCGATCAGCGATCCTTGATTCACTTTGAAAAACAACTGGGCGAGTTTCTCGGCGTCATCGAACCGGAAATCGACCCGATCCGCTCGATCGAAGAACACTTTGGAAAGATCCCGCCCCAACGCGCCGAATTGATGCAGCGCATTTAAAAGAGAGGTCAGTGTGAAATGGCATCTTCCGCGATCACGCAATTCGCCGACCTGTGAGAGAACCGTGCGCAGTGGTAGCCTGCGTCAGCAATTACGTTCTGAGATTACATCAGTGATCCACTCCCCTGTCTCCTCCCCTGTCTCCGACGGCCATGAAAATCCATCCGACTCCTCGCCACTTCCTCATTCGATTCTGCGGAAGCATGTTGCTTCTCTCCCTGCCGCTTCCATTGCTTATAGCAGGAGACTGGCCGACCTATTTACACGACAACGCACGGCTCGGCGCCACCTCCGAATCGCTCACCCTGCCGCTCTCCCCGGTCTGGACGGCGGAACCTCCGGAACTCCTGCAAAAGGCATGGACCGGACCCGAAGGGCGCGTCATCGAGG
>JAGNMT010000587.1 GCA_017991025.1 Verrucomicrobiales bacterium | reverse complement strand
GACGGTTTCTCCGTCGTGTAGGACCACTCCGCCCCGGCTCCCCGGGCATCATCCAGGAGTGGAGGCGTGTCGTCACTTCCCGATCCACCGAGGAGACCTGCCTTTTCGAGCACTCTGCGAATTTCCCCGACTAGAGATAGCCGCCTTGCCTCAAGCGACGCCTCCTTCTCCTTCCGCTCCTTCTCAAAGGCGACCCGCTCCTCCGGAGTCGCCCAATTGACCATCGTTCCCTCACTCCGGTAGTGATTCACCCCTCTGAAAAGGGCCATGAAGGCGTAGTAGTCCTTGTTCGAGAGAGGGTCGGCTTTGTGGTCATGGCAGCGGGCACAACCAAGACTGGTGGCAAGAAAGGTCTCACTCGTAATCTGTACATTGTCGGCCAGCACATCGAAAACATGCTGCTCGCGATCAGCGGGTTCGTCGTCCCACTGCATCAGCCGGTGATAGCCTGTAGCGATGAGAGACTCCTTCGTTGGCGCTTCGATCTCGTCCCCGGCGATTTGCTCGATCACGAACTGATCGTAGGGTTTGTTGGAATTAAACGCATCAATCACATAGTCCCTGTACTGCCAGATCCGCGGTTTGGGGTTGTCCCGTTCAAAGCCGTTCGACTCGGCATAACGAACGAGGTCCAGCCAGTGGCGCGCCCACTTCTCACCATACTGAGGCCGGGAGAGAAGGTCCTCAATAACCGCACGATAGGCCCCCTCAGCGTCCTGCGCAGAGGCAGAGACAAAACCCGCCACCGCCTCCGGGGTCGGAGGCAGACCGATGAGATCGTAATAAACACGACGAATCAGCACCTCGGGCGATGCCGGGGGATTCGGGATGAGCCCCTCCCGATCCAGCTGCGCCCTGACAAACGCATCGATTCCATTTTTTTCCCATGCCCGATCCCCCACCTCCGGTGGAGCTGCTTTCGAAACAGGACGATAGGCCCACCATTGCCTGTCTTTTTCAGTTAGGGTAAATCCACGCTTCTCGACGGCAGCGCCCTTGATCTCCAGGGCCGGGTCGTATGGCACTCCACGCTTTACCCACTCGGCCAGAATCGCAACTGCCCCGGCGGGCAGTCGCTTTTTCGGCGGCATCTGATGATCGACGTCCTTATAACTGACCATCTCCATCAAGACACTCGATGGGGGGGAATCCGCGTTGAAGGCGGATCCAAAATGTCCGCCGTGGAGCAATCCCTCACGACTCGTGATTCGAAAGTTGCCTTTCAACTCATCGCCGCCCCCATGGCACTTGAAGCAGTTTTCCTTGAGGACGGGATAAACTTTATCACTATAAAAAGCGCGTCCTGCGGCATCGTCATCAAGTGCGGTTGCCGTCGTCGAGCGAATCACAAGAAAAGCCGCAAACAAGGATATAAAGGGTCGGGCCATCAAGTTAAGAGGGTGCAATAGGATTCAAGGACGCGATCAATATACGACACAAAAGCGTCGCCGTATTGTATCGGTAAGGTCTATTTTTGTAGAAATGCGACATTTTGCCACACCTGTCGATGACGCAATCACGTGGCGACACCGGATTCAACCACCCCCTTCGCAGCCTTCCAGGAGATGAACCCGCGATGAAGGTGATAGATGGAGCGAAACCCCAAATTTCGCAACGAAGGAAGGGCCTTCCGGCTGCGGTAGCCCCCGTCGCAATAAACCAGGACGGAGCGCTCACGTGGAATCCCCGCCAGCGCCGTGGAATCGAGTGTGCCGTCAGAAAACGGGGCATTAAGCGCTCCGGGGATATGCCCGGCATCGAATCTCTGGTTAGGCCGAACGTCGATAATGATAAGGTCCGATTTTTGGGAGAGAACTTTCACGACATAGTCCGCACGGACATTGCGGACAAATTCGTGTTCAGAGAGTTCTCCAAACTGAATTCTGTCCCACCGCCCCTCAAAGAGAAACCAAGCCCCGGCGGCAACTCCGAAAGCGAGCAAAATAGTGATGGCAACGGTCAGCATGAACGACTGGCATGGAAACACGACTGGATCTCCGAAACCAGACCTTCCACCCTTTCACCCGCGTGGAGACAGATCATGATTCGTCTCGGTGCCTTCCGTGATCTTGATTGCCTCCAGGACCTTCTTCTCGTCTTTCACGGTGATCGTACCGACCTCGCCGAGTGTGGTCTTGGTTGCGACAACTTTTCCTGCCGCGTCCTGCGCCACTAACAAATACCCTTCAAACTCCCAGCCTCCGGTATTCGAACTGTCCTTGTCCTGATCGTAGGAAGTCTCAACCGGCTTCAACTCGTGCTCGGACGATTTGCCTGCGATCAACTGCGTCGAAAAATTCTGCACCGAGAGCACCTTATACCAATCCTGTGCCCGGTCTGCATATCGCCGCGAATTTCGCCCCACGAGGACGATCGTGAATTTCGTCTCGGCGAGATCGACATCCCGCGATTGATTGGTCACCTTTACCGAAGAACTGATCGTCATGTTCTGCATAAACGAACTGGTCCCCTGTTGCGAACGCTTGCGCCCTATCGAAACCTCCAGATTCATCTGCGCCATTTCTTTCGGGGCGCTGGCAATGATCTTTTCCTGCGAAGCTTTGTCAAAGACCGAGATCTTGGTATTGAACATCTGTCCGTCCGCTCGCTTGATCCGGACATTGCCGCTGCTCGCCGTGTAGGATATAACCTCAACCGTCATCTTCAGTCCGGCGGTGTTAGCCACCTCAATCTCTGCGGCCCGGAGCGATGGTCGCCAGGACAAGGCAATAATCGAGGTAATCAGTAAAGACTGAAAAAACAACGCTCGCGGTGCTACTTTCGTTTTCATGCCTGCCTGAGACCGGAACTCCGGCAACAGCAAGACTAGGCATTCCGACGGAAAATGACAAGACCTGATTTTAGCGACCGCCAGTTCCGGCCATGGATCACTCCACATTGCCTCCTGCAGACAGAAACCCGAGCAGATCATTGAT
>JAGNMT010000585.1 GCA_017991025.1 Verrucomicrobiales bacterium | reverse complement strand
GTTCAGAGTGGGATCGCGGATTTCGGAAATCGGACCGAAGGAGGCCTCTATCGAGCGATCGGCGAGGCTACCGCAAAAGGCGGCGGTTGCTTTTCCTTTTCTGCGGGCCATCTCAACCACACCGAAAGGGCCCTTGCCCTCCAATGACTGGAGGTCGAGCCTGCCTTCTCCGGTGATGACGAGGTCAGCTTTTTCGATGGCCTCCGCCAATCCGAGCCGTTCTGCGACGAGATCGAATCCGGGAACGAGATGGGCCCCGAGAAACACGATGGCACCGAACCCGAGACCTCCGGCGGCTCCGGCACCAGGGCGGGCTGCTGCGGCTTTCCCTGCCGGACCGGTCATCTCGACAAGGCGTCCGAGGCGCTCTTCGTGAAGGGCAAAAAAGTCGGGGGTGATGCCCTTTTGCGGTCCGTAAATCGCGGTGCAGCCGTTCGGGCCGAGAAGGGGATTGGTGACATCGCAAGCGACCGTGACTGATGGGAAAGGAAAATGATCGGGGCGGACGAATCTTACCACCTCTCCGAGCGCTTCGGGCAGCGCAGTGAGTTCGCAGTCCGCTGCGTCGAAGAAGTGGTGACCGAGAGCAAGCGCCATGCCGGTGCCACCGTCGTTCGTGGCGCTGCCGCCGATGCCAAGCAGAATCTCGCTCGCTCCGCGGGAAATGGCATCGAGGATCAGTTCACCGGTTCCGAAGGTGGAAGCCCGCAGGGGATCCTTTTCCCGATCCCCGAGGAGCGCGAGTCCTGACGCACTTGCCATTTCAATTACGGCGGTTTCCCCTGCCTCGATGAGGCCGTAACGGGCCGTGATTCGATCTCCCAGAGGCCCCGTTACGTTGACCTCGATCCACTCCCCGTTAGCGGCTGCGGTCAACGTCTCTGCGATTCCATCACCACCGTCGGCGATGGGAAGACAGCGAATCTCGTGCCCGTCGCCGGTCAATCCTTCGCGAAGTCCCGCCGCGATCGCCTCGCAGGCTTCGGCGGCTGTGAGTGATCCTTTGAACTTGTCGCTGGCGACGAGAATCTTCATCGAGTGTCCGGGTCAGAACTTCCGGATGGTCATGACCTCATCGATGAGGTCGGCGAGTTCATCCTGATTTTCACTTTCCTGGATGGCCCGCTTTAGTTGGGAGTATCGACCGCTCCGGCTGGCGGCGCTGCGGGGAGCCGGCAGGGTAGTCTCGATCTCGAAATCGGACTTGAGGAGTTGATTCGGTTCGCTGCCGTCCGGTGCGATTCCTTTGAAAAGGGTCACAAATCCATCGCGATCAAGCTTTAGACGAAGTCGTCTTGCCGGTGGAAACGAGGCTGCGATGAGAGGGCTATGGGTTGCCACAAAAAGCGGTGCCTTCTGCATCAGGAGGATCGTGCGATAGAGGTCGATCAGGCCTTGGCTTATTTCAGGATGAAGTCCGTCTTCCGGGGTATCAAGGAAGAGTGCGCCTTCGTGAAGTTCCTGACCGAAATACTGCGAAAAGACATGTCCGAGACGAAGGAGCAGCCCCTGCGTGGCCGGGCTCAGATGCGAAAAGGAAAACGAGCTGCCACTGTCCGCGAGGACAGGCGCGTCGGGTTTGCTGAAGTCGAATTGAACGCCTGAGGACGACATGATCGTTTCCCAAATGGCCTTTAATGCGGTGAGCACATAAGGGGAGGCGGCCTCAAATTCCTGTTCTACTCCGGCAATCGTTTTTTCGCGATTCTCCGGCCGCTTCAGGTAGCGGTGGTAGTCCGATTCGCGTTCGCGGAAGCGTTTTTCGAGAAAGGTAGTGAAGTCATCGGCGGGAGCACCGTCGACCAGAGAGACGAGCGCACTGAACCAGGCGGTGCTTTTTCCGCGAACCCCGGCGGGGACCGGACCATCAACAAGGAAGGTGGAAAAATGATCGCAAAATTCTGTAAAGGTGAACGGCGACTTCTGGAATTCGCGCCACTTTTCGGATTGCTCGATTGCTGTGCTGAAAATGAGAGAATCGCTGGCGTTACTTAACGGGGGGCGGGCCAGATAGAGATCTTCCCCGTCGGTCCCGTATCTGGCGAGGACGAGAGCGTCAGCGAGATCGTCTCGCGGTGGGGTAACCGGAAGGACGCCCGGAGTCAACGCCAGATAGAGTTCCGCGAGCAGAGTCGATTTTCCGCTTCCGTTTGGTCCGATGAGGCAGAGGTCGGACAGCATCATACCCGTCTCAGGATCGATCAGGTCGACTTCAGCATAATGGAACTGCCGGTAGCGGGAGAGGATGAGGCGTTTGAGTTGGTGAAGTTCGGCCATGGGAGGGAGAGAATAAGGCGATAGCTGCATTTCTCATGGGATTTTTGCAGGCTAAAAATCCGGAACTGGGAGGGAATTACTTCAACTCAAGATCTCTTCCACGACCTTGCCATAAACATCGGTGAGGCGGAAATTGCGCCCTCCGTGGAAATAGGTGAGCGCCTCATGATCGACGCCCATGAGATGCAGGAGCGTGGCATGGAAGTCGTGGACGTCGACTTTGTCCTTCACCGCATAGTAACCAAAGTCATCGGTCGCTCCATGGTGGTAGCCCGGTTTGACTCCGGCTCCGGCGAACCAGGTCGTGAATCCGTGGGGATTGTGA
This sequence comes from Verrucomicrobiales bacterium, assembly GCA_017991025.1. Taxonomy (GTDB): domain Bacteria; phylum Verrucomicrobiota; class Verrucomicrobiia; order Verrucomicrobiales; family DEV007; genus Arctic95D-9. The sequence goes on along the minus strand of JAGNMT010000585.1, from coordinate 336 downwards.
TCGCGCCCGTTCTGATGTCGCCCGGTGACCCCGTCGAAAAATTCAAAGGTCGGGGTGCGGCCGAACTCGCTCCCGCAAATGACAAGCGTGTCGTCGAGCATGCCTCTGACCTTGAGATCGTGGAGCAGGCCGGCAATGGGTTTGTCGACCGCGTTCGCGTTGCCGCGATGGCCCTTTTCGAGTTCCGAATGCTGATCCCAGTGATTGCCGTAGAGGGTCGTGGCGTGGTTCACCGTGATGTAGCGAACTCACACCTCGGAGAAACGACGGGCGAGGAGGAGCGCACGACCAAATTCATCCGTGTGATCATCCTCTATACTATAGAGCCGACTTGTT
>JAGNMT010000586.1 GCA_017991025.1 Verrucomicrobiales bacterium | reverse complement strand
TCGCCGTCTTTGGCAAACTCCCACTTGATGTCCCACATGAGCAGTCCGATTTCTTCAACGAGATGACGCACCGCCCAGGCTCCGAGCACGGCCAGTTTGCCGCTGTCGGCGAACTGGTCCCCGCTCAACCCGCTCATCACGAGCGCCTCCTGCTTGCTGACCATGCGATCTTCGGGTTCGAACTTGCTCGTGAAATCGCTCACCGGCTTCTCCAGATATTGCCAGGCCTCAAGCGGTCGGGAGACGCCGAGTTCATGCTCAAAGGCCTTGCGGGCACCGGCGTCCATCGCCGTGTACTTGCGATAGACCGAACTCGCGCTCGTGATTCCGAATCGTACGATGTACTCAAGCGGCACGACAAAACCGTCCTCGTGGGCGAAGCGCGAGTAGTCAAAAAGATGCGCTCCGAGGAAATTGGCGCGGCTTGGCTTCAGGATCTGGTATTTCCGCACCACATTACACGCGCTCGGATTCGCCGGCACACCGGAGCGGCTCACTTCGCCGGTAACAGCGTCGAGCATGCCCTCGTGATGCGTCCGGGCACCCCGTTCGCAGCAGGATTCGAGAACCCCGCTGAGAAGGTCGCGCCGATACTCGGGATCCAGCTCCGGCGCGGCTTCGATCGCCATTCTCACCCGCTGCCAAACCATCGGATCCGCCATCCGCGTGTAGAGAACATGACGAAAAAGCGCGCGATTGACGTCATTTCCCTCGATCTCAAAGAGCGCGCCCACATCAAAAACCGACCCCCGCGAAGTCGTCTGCGTGACCATGACCGAGTCGTCCCCCGGCACCGCAAAGAGGCGCTGGACCGAGCCTTCATAAAAAGGCTCACGGAGATCGGCGGGGGAAATGTTCATCACCCCGTGGATCAAAGCGACGGTGAACCAATTGTCACGCGAAAAAAGCGGGAATCTTGGTTTGATGGGGAGGAAATGCGGGTCACTGGTGGTCCTTACGAAACTGGCGAACTCAGCCACAGTTAGGTCCTTTCACCGAAAATCCGGCTACTCCCGGCGCTTTCGCTCATTCGCATTCAAGGAAGACCAACGAAGCATTCATCAATTACCACAATAGGGTTGACCCACCCACTCGATCCTGTTTACCCGCAGTCCAATTGACGCTGATCTGTGAGCCGGGAACCTTCCCTTTCTTGTCAACGGCGTAGTGTTCGGGATTCGGGTTCTCTTCAAACGATTCTTGAGAGGGTATATGAAGGCGAAACTCGATTTTTTTTCGGCCGCATCCGGGGCAGCTTCGGCGTTTCACAGGTCGAATTTCAATCCCTTTTCAGGCAAAAAAAACCGTTCTACCCCCTGAACACAAAGAATTTACGCGCCAAGAAATTGATCGTCACCGCAAAGACCGTGTTGGTGAAGATCGCGATATTGGTTGGAACACCAAACTGGTGAACCAGCCATGGACCCGCGATCTGACTCAGGATAAAGCTCAGTCCATTGATTAGCGTAAAGTAAAAGAACTCGAGCGAGGGATGATGCCTTCCCCTTTTGAATACGAAGGTGACATTCAGCAGATAGACCAGAACGTTCGTCGTGAAGAAGGCAATAGTGTTGTTAATGAACAGATTTTTCGCCCGCAAGGCATCGGTCATCATTTGCCCGTTCACGATCATGCCTTCATAGGCAGGAATGATGGTCTTTGAAAGAATCACAAACCTGAGTCACCGCAACCACCGTCGCGAGGACTCCGCAGAAACCATACAACGCCAGCTGCACAATCCAGGGCACGTCCCGTTCACGCACCCGCGTCCAGATCTCTGAAGGGTGCTGCCGAAAGAAAAAGGTGAACAACTCGGAAATCAAAGCGGGCATGAATTCCTCCTAATGGGCGGGACATTCACCCCTTCTTCTCGATCACGGCGTAGGCGTTGTGATTGTGAATGGACTCGAAGTTCTCGGCCTCGACCCGATACCAGGAGATTCCCTCCTGACTTTCCGAGGCAGCGGCGACATTTCGCACGAGGTCTTCGACAAAAACAGGATTGTCGTAGGCTCGCTCGGTGACATGCTTTTCGTCGGGACGTTTTAAAACGCTGTAGAGTTCGCAGCTCGCGCAGCGCTCGACGAGCTGAATGAGGTCTTCGATCCAGATCGGTTCGCCGGAAAATTTGACCGCATAAGTCACGATGCCGCGCTGATTATGGGCCCCGCGCGCGCTGATCGCTTTGGAGCAGGGGCAGAGAGTCGTGACGGGCACGAGGACCGTGACGATGAATTCCTGTTTCTCCCGGGAAGCATCGACGTCAAAGATCACCTCGTAATCCATCATGCCCTCCTTGCCCGTGACCGGGGCGGGCTTTTTGAGAAAGAACGGAAAGCGAAACTCGACATGGGCGCGCTGTGCGTTGAGCCGTTTGAGCAACTCGGCGGGGATGCCGGAGATCGAGTGCACATCGAGGACCGGGCCGTGGGAGTTGAGCACTTCGACAAAACGGCTCATGTGAGTGCCCTTGTACTCCTTCGGCAGATCCACGGCCATGGAAATGGTCGCGACGGTGCCCTGTTCCGAATTCGCTTTGTCACGAATGCGCAATGGATACCGGAGGTTTTTCACCCCGACCCGGTCGATCGCCAGGTTTCGGGAGTCGGTTTGATTCTGAATGTCGGTCAGGTTCTCCATGCAACAAAAAGCCCCGGGGGCGTCGCCGGGGCTTTCAAATTGGGATTACCAACCGGGTGGCGGACTAAACGCCCTTACCACGTAGGGTTCAAGTGCCACTTGGAGGCAAATGGCTCGAGCTCGGCCCGCATCGGCCAGTGATCAGGCTGCGGATCAATGCCTTCGTGGCGTTTACTGGCTCCTTTGAGCTCCATACAACCCTCATTGTTGCCGATTTCCATAACGATTTGCACCTCGTCCGGCGTCAGCGTGACATCGGGCAGAGCCGCGAACTCGGTGATTTTGTCCTCAATGGGGC
>JAGNMT010000074.1 GCA_017991025.1 Verrucomicrobiales bacterium | reverse complement strand
TTTCGCCATGAGCGGATTGAGGGTGGTGGCGTTTACGGACGGATCGGGAAGCAGGACCTCACGTTCGACGTGAATTTTGGGGACCTGGTGAAATGGGGGGAAGCGGTCGGAAGCGAAACGGTGCGATTGTCCTCCCAGCGGGGGTTTTTGGAGCGTTTTGGTCTCGGCAGGGATGTGATGGCGGGGGACGGGGCAGGGGGGGCGTTTCAGGTGCTGGAGCAGCGGAGACTTGCTTGCTGCGACTGGTCCTCTGCCAAGGCCTGAAGGCCTCGCTCCAGCGCTCCGGTGTGAACGCTCCCAACAATGACGCTGGACAGCCTGCGGATTGATCCTACTTTACAGCCTGCGGATGAACTCCACGACATACAGCACCCGACTCCGACTCCTCGCGCCCGCGTTCGGGCGGGTGCTACCGGGCTGATTCCTTCGACGGTCCTGTGTTTTGCCTCCGCCCCTTTTTCCCGGGGGTGCATTGCGCCCCGACCCTGTTTCCCCTCTAGTCGAATTTGAAATCCCATGAAACCTGAATCCATCCAAAAGTACCGGCCGTTTCCCGCGGTTGTCTTGCCGGACCGGCAGTGGCCGGACCGGACCATCACGCACGCCCCGATCTGGTGTAGCGTCGATCTCCGTGACGGAAATCAGGCCCTACCGGTTCCGATGAGTGTGGAAGAGAAGATCCGCCTCTTTGATGAGCTCGTTCGTATCGGGTTCAAGCAGATCGAAGTCGGTTTCCCCTCGGCCGCCGATACGGAGTTTAATTTTCTGCGCGCCCTCGTCGAGCAGAAGCGCATTCCCGACGACGTTACGATTCAAGTGCTCGTTCAGGCGCGTGAGCACTTGATCCGCCGTACCTTCGAAAGCCTTGTCGGGGTGAAAAGGGCGATTGTGCATCTTTACAATTCCACCTCGCCCCTGCAGCGCCGGGTCACCTTCGGAGATGCCTCGAAGGAATCGATCAAACAGATCGCCGTCGAGGGTGCCTTGTTGATCAAGGAACTCGTGCCGACTTTGCCCGGCACGGACGTGAGTTTCCAGTATTCCCCCGAGAGTTTTTCAGATACGGAATTGGAATACTCGCTCGAGGTCTGTAATGCCGTTTCGGCTGTCTGGGGACCGACTCCGGAGAAGAAGATCATTTTGAATCTTCCCGCGACAGTCGAGTGGACGACACCCAATGTCCACGCCGACCAGATCGAGTGGTTCTGTCGTCATGTCGACAATCGCGATTGCAGCCTCATCAGTTTGCACACGCACAATGATCGGGGAACCGGCACTGCGGCGACGGAACTCGGACTGCTCGCCGGAGCGGATCGTGTTGAGGGAACGCTTTTTGGCAATGGCGAACGAACCGGGAATCTCGACATCGTCATCGTCGCGCTGAACATGAACAGCCACGGTGTCGCGACCGGGCTGGATTTTTCCGATCTCTCGTCGATTCGGCGGATCTATGAGGAGGTGACGCGTCTTATCGTGCCCGAGCGTCAGCCTTATGCGGGTGAGCTCGTTTTCACCGCTTTTTCCGGGAGCCATCAGGACGCGATCAAGAAAGGCCTCGACCGTCGCAAGCGCGAAACCGAGGCATCTCCCGATGAGGTGATTCCCTGGGGCGTGCCCTATCTGACGATTGACCCGCAGGATCTCGGACGCAGCTACGAGGCGATCATCCGCATCAACAGCCAGAGTGGCAAAGGCGGCGTTGCCTATGTGCTCGACCGTGAACATGGATTCGATCTTCCGAAGTCGATGCATCCTCAGGTCGGGAAGTATGTCTATGACCGTGCCGACGCGGAGGGGCGCGAGCTGAGCAATGAAGAGATCGGCGACCTCTTTTTCGAGAAGTTCGTGAATCAGGAGTCGCCCCTGAATCTGCTCGAGTTCGAACTCGATCACACCTCAATGAAAAGTGGAGAGGTCGTCTGTCATGCCACGATTCAAATGGGTGACGAGATTGTCAAAGGAACCGGCAAAGGCAACGGGCCGATCAATGCCTTTGTGCACCTGTTAGAAGAGTTGGGTTATAAAACCTTTAAGGTAACCGACTATCGCAGTCATGCCCTTCAGGGCGGATCGGATGCCGATTCTGCGGCCTATGTGCAGATCCAGAATCTTGAAAGCGGGCAGCTGCTCTGGGGATGCGGGGTTAATCCATCGATCGAAATGGCTGGGCTCAAGGCGCTCATCTCGGCATGGAATCTGCAACAACAGGGCGTATGAACGAATCCGGAAAAGCGGTCATCTTTGATCTCGACGGCACGCTCCTCGACACGCTGCAGGATCTCGCCAATTCAGGAAATGCCGTGCTCGCGGCTCGGGGGTTTCCCATTCATCGGGTCGATGATTACCGGACCTTTATCGGGAATGGTATGCTTAATCTCGTCCGCGACATTTTCCCGGAGGGGCATCGTCCTGCCGAAGGCGAGGAGACCGAAACGATGCTCCTCGAGTACCGTGCCGCCTATGCCCGCCACTGGCAGAACACGACGGTCGTTTTTCCGGGAATTGCGGACTTGCTCGATACTCTCAAGGCCCGTGGTGTTCCCATCGGGGTGCTTTCGAACAAGGCGCACGATTTTACGGTCAAGTGCGTTGATGCCTTCCTCGCCGACTGGTCGTGGGACGTCGTCCTCGGGGCTCGTGACGGTATTGAGCGGAAACCTGATCCGACCGGCGCTTTCGAGGCTGCTGCGCATCTCGGCGTTGCCCCGGCGGACTGTTATTTTATCGGCGATTCCGATGTCGACATGATGACCGCGCTCAATGCGGGTATGCACGCCGTCGGGGTGCGCTGGGGATTCCGCCCGGTCGGGGAATTGCTGGAAGCGGGAGCAGAGGCGATCCTGGAAACGCCGGAGGATCTTCTTGCATTGCTCGGGAGAGAGTAGTGCAGGAACTATTTATCTGTCAATTCCCGTGAAACGTTCTTTCCCCTTCTTCCACGTTTCGAATTCCTTTTTTGCCTTCTCTTTCTGCGTTTCAGTGAGCAGGGGCATTACTTTTTCAAAACCGCTTCCGGTGAGTTCGATGTCGGCCAGCACGTAGGTTCTCCGAGTCTGGTAGCGTAGATCGAGGACTTCGCTGACGATGGGTTTGATCTGTTCAATCTGTTCGTCGGTCAGGTTCAACTGACTGGCGAGGTGTTTGGTTACGAATTCTTTGGATTCCTCGTCCCGCCATCCCTCGCTTAGCGGAATGATCCTGACGAGGAACAGAAAGAGGGCAATCGCTCCGCAGAGGAGTCCGGCACCGAAGACGGCTGCGACGCCGCATCCTGCTTTCAGTTTGGTTTTGGTGACCATGGGGATCTGGGGATCAGATATCGAGTGGGAGGAACTCCGACCAGTGGGCGACAAGGCTGCCGACGCCCTCGGGAAGAGTATCGTGATGTTGCATTGTCAGGAAGATGGCGAAGCCGAGGATGAGAGGCAGGCAGGCTGCCGAAAAGCGCCACGAAAATCTCGCGATCCAGTCTGTCACCGAGAGATCACTGCCCGCGCCGGCGAGGGCGGCGCGGAGACGGGTTTCGAACCCGAATGGATTGGCTTCGCCGAAGGGCGCAAAGGCGCTCGCGTCCTTGAGGAGTTGTTGGATGGGGTGATCGTCGTTCATGGGTCGAGTCCGAGTTCGTGGAAAAGGTCCCGCATTTTTTTCCGGGCGCGGTGGGCCCTCACTTTCACATTTGCCTCGCTCCAGCCGGTCAGTGCCGCGGTTTCGCGCACGCCGCGTTCTTCGAGGTCGAGCAGGGTGATGACGGTGCGGTCTTTGGCTTCGAGATGATCGAGGAGCAGGCTGACGGTTTCCCATGCTTCGCGGCGGGAGCGCTCCCGTTCGCTTCCGGGGTCGGGATCATCCCGGCTTTCCTGCGGATCGACGAGCGTTTCACTCTCTCGCCGCTTCCGGTTGCTGCGGAGGAAATCATAGCAGCCCCGTACCGTCACAGTCATAACCCAGTGCTCAAAGGGCGCATCGGACCGATAGGAGGAAAGTCCCTTCCACATTTTTAGAAAAAGCTCCTGGGTGAGGTCCTCCAACTCGTGGCGCGAACGGGCGAAGCGGGAGGCGGTGCTCCAGATCCGGGGCCGATACGTCGAGGCGAGATGCACAAAGGCGTCCTCATCACCCCGTTTCGCGCGGGCGACCCATTCACTCTCTGGTATCTCGGTCTCCACCTTTCGTGTCGTCCGGGTTGTATCGAAAAAGAACATGACCGGCAAGCTGTTCACGTCGGGGAAGACGAAGGGCGGACGAAAAAGGTTACAACCGGAGTGTGGAAAAGGCACCTTCGGCACTGATTGCGCGCTTGCTCTTTTGCCATTTCCTTGGCTAACTACGACCCTATGAAGCGATTTTTCACTCTTTTTTCCGTGGTGGCCGGCTGTGCCACCCTTTCATTACCCTCTTTGCGTGCCCACGAGTCGGCCGGGGAAATGGCTGCGGCCGCGAAAGGCTTTCTCGATAACCTCACTGACGAGCAGAAAGCGAAAGCCGTTTACAAACTCACCGACGCGGAGCGGGAACATTGGATCTATGTCCCGCAGCCCTTCGAAGGGGAGGGAATGCGAAAAGGGCTCACGATCAAAGACATGCGCCCCGATCAGCGACATCTCGCCTACGCACTCCTCAGCACCGGACTGAGTTATCACGGCTACAGAACCGCGCTCCAGATCATGAGCCTCGAGCAGGTTCTCTGGGAGTTGGAGAATAACGCCCCGAAGCGGGATACGCAGATGTATTATATCACGATCTTCGGTGACCCCGGTTCAAAGGCCTGGGGTTGGCGCTTCGAGGGGCATCACCTCTCGATGAATTTCACGGTTGCCGATGGCAAGGTCATTTCAGCGACCCCGAGCTTTTTCGCCTCGAATCCCGGTGAAGTCCGTCAGGGGCCGCGCGCCGGTCTGCGTGTCCTCGCCGCCGAGGAGGACGTGGCCCGCTCTCTCGTGAAGTCCCTTTCCGACGAACAGAAAAAGGAAGCGCTCATCGGCGCGGCTGCCCCGGATGACATCCTGACCGTGAATACGACAAAGATCAGCCCTCTCGAAGGGGGTGGCATTCCCTTTGGTGAACTCGACGAGGCCCAGGCAAAAAATCTTCGTCAGCTCATCGATGTCTATGTCCACCGAATTCGCCCCGAAGTGGCCGCCGATGAACTCGCCGCGATTGAAAAAGCCGGCATGGACAAGATCGTTTTTGCGTGGATGGGCGGTATCGAAAAAGGTCAGGGGCACTACTACCGCGTGCAGGGACCGACTTTCCTGCTGGAATATGCGAACACGCAGAATGACGCGAACCATGTCCACGCGGTCTGGCGCGACTTCGACGGCGATTTCGGACGGGATCTTTTGCGGGAGCATTATCAGGCCGAGCACAAGGCCGAGTGACCGATTTCGAAGACGGGGCAGCCGATGCGGCCGCCCTACAGATTCTTGTAGGGCAAGCGCTCCGCTTGCCTCAAAGGCCAATGCCAGAGGACATTAAAAAAGCCAACGCAGAGGACCTCGCCCGTCTTCACCGCATGCTTCGCAAAGTCGCGGGCGACGACCTCGAGACCCTGCGCCGTCGTCTTGCGGGACGGGATGAGGCCCATATCCTCGACATCGCGTGTGGAGAGTGCCGCGAGGCCGAGGTGCTCACGGATTTCATGGCCGAGCTGAAAGGCGGCCCTGAGAGCGCCGTGAAGCTCACCGGCATCGACGTGCGGGCGCGTGAAATCGCGAACGCGGAGAAAAAATTCGGACGCCGCCGCGGTCCCGACGGGAAGCGCGGAAAACGGGAGTTCGAGTTCCTCGCCGGCGACGCGACCAAATTGAAAGGGCACGCCGAGATGGGCGACGACTTCGACCTCGTTTTCATGCGTCACCAGAACTACTGGAACGGCGACAGCACCTGGGAAAAGATCTTCGACCAGGCCCTCGAGAAACTCGGGAAAGATGGTCGGCTCGTCATCACGAGTTACTTTGACAAAGAGCACGCCCTCGCCCTTGACGCCTTGCAGCGGCTCGGCGGTGAACTCATCCGCACCGAGTTCAACCCCGAGACCCGGGAGCTGATCACCCCGGGCAAGTCGGTGGATCGCCACGTCGCGATCTTCCGGCGGAAGGACGGGTGAGGGAATGCGGTGCGAATTCCGCTTTCTCTCCCGATAAGTCCGACGTAGTTTGCGTCACTTTCCATGACTGAAGTTTTCATCGTTCTGGGTGTAGTCGTTTTGTCCTTCGCCCTTCGCAGTACCCGCCTGCGGCTGGTTCGCAAGCTCGGCTCGCTCGGCATCCTCGCGGCGACCTTTCTCTTTTTCTATTACCTGACCGACAGCATCGCCGCCGGTGTGGGCGGGCTGCTCCTCTGGTTTCTGTTGCCCTGGGTGGAACTCCTCACCCGGACCCGCCGCCTCCGGCTGCCGCTCGCGAAGGCCCTCGAACGTCAGTCGCCTCCCGGGTCGTCCCGTTTCCCCGATCTCACCGAACTGACGGATGAGATCGAAAAAGAGGGATTTGAGTATGTCGCCGACACCGGCTGGGACTGGGACGGCATGCATCAGTTCTATCGTCTCTTCTATCGACCCGAATCGAGGGAGCAGGCCGCGATCTGTCTGACGGAGCAGGAGGAGGTCGCGTGGGTTTACCTTTCCCTGACCTCGCGTCACCCGGATGGTAAGACGTTCCGGACGAGCAACGTGCCTTTTAGCAGCCCGATGAAAGTCGCGCCTGATGTGCAGTTTCATCAAGCCCCTGAGGCGGATGCCTTTGACGACCTCCTCCTCGAGCACCGGCTCTGGCTCGGCGGCTTCGGCTATGAAGAAACGGATATGGTGGAGGAGGATCCCGAGAGACTCGCCGGGCTCATCGGCGAAGAGACAGGGCGGCAGATCCTGCACAACATCGATGTCGGGCTCATTGAAATGGCCGAGTCGGCGGAGACGGTCCGCTACTCGTGGCGCGGGCTTTTTTATCTCTATTTTCAGCTCGTGAAGGACATGGTGAGGATGAGCTGAGGGAAAGCGGTTTAGCTTTTAGCGATTTTGCTTTTTAGCCAGATGACTTTTGCTCTTAAAGGACAGGTGCCCCGGGTGGATCAGGTGGGGGTGGAGGAGAGGGCGTCTTCGTTTACGAAGCGGTCAATCAAGAATGAGGCGAAACGGATGGGACTGCGACTCGCGGTCTCGATGATGGATCTGACGACGCTGGAGGGAGCGGACACGAAGGGCAAGGTGAGCCAGCTTTGCCGCAAGGCCCGGCAGCCGATGGCGGCGCGATTTGGCTGTCCGCCCTGCGCGGCGGTATGTGTCTATCCGAATCTGGTTGCCCATGCCGTGAAGGAGCTGGAAGGCAGCGGTATTGGGGTCGCCTCGGTGGCAACAGGGTTTCCCAGCGGACAATACCCTCTTGAGATCCGTCTCGCTGATGTGCGCGACGCGGTGAACTCGGGAGCATCGGAGATTGACATGGTCATCAGTCGCGGGGCCTTTCTCGAGGGCGATCTGGCGCGGGTCAGTGACGAGATCGCGGCGGTGAAGGCGGCCTGCGGCGCGGTCCATTTGAAGGTGATTTTTGAAACGGGGGAACTCCAGACCTATGACAATGTCAGGCTCGTGGGCCAGATCGCGATTGAGGCGGGGGCGGACTTTATCAAGACCTCCACCGGCAAGGTGACTCCGGCGGCGACGCTTCCGGTCACGCTCGTGATGGTTGAGACGGTGCGGGATCATTTTCTCGCGACGGGCAAAACCATCGGGGTGAAACCGGCGGGCGGGATTCGTACGGCGAAGGAGGCGCTGCAGTATCTCGTGATGGTGAAAGAGACGGCGGGCGACGGCTGGCTGACGCCGGATCTCTTCCGTTTCGGGGCGAGTTCGCTGCTCAGCGATGTCGAACTGCAGCTCGCGAAACTGGAGGACGGGAATTATCAGAGCGCGGATTATTTTTCGAAGGGATGAAGGGTTTTGGCCCACGAATGGACACGAGGGAATACAAATTCTTTTGGAATGAAAGCGGCCGGTCTCTGTCAGGATTCGTGATCATTTGTGACCATTCGTGGTCGAAAACAGAACATTTTACCCGGCGTTTTCCCTGCCTCACATGAAATCCAAAAAGTCGTTCCCCCAGATAGCCGTTGCTTCCCCGTGGGACTACGCCCCGTCTCCCGAGACCATGCCGGTGAGTTTGCGGAAGCAGTATGAACTGTTCATCGACGGGAAATTTGTCGCGCCTTCTTCGGGAAAATATTTCGTTTCGATCAATCCAGCGACGGGGAAAAAGCTAACCCGTATCGCCCGCGGGACGGAGACGGATGTCACTGCCGCCGTGAAAAGCGCCCGTCGCGCTTATGACAAGGTCTGGGGACCGATGGCTCCGGCGGAACGGAGCAAGTACCTCTATCGCATAGCGAGAATTATTCAGGAAAAGGCGCGTGAGCTGGCGATCCTCGAATCGATGGACGGTGGCAAACCGATTCGGGAAAGCCGCGACATCGACCTGCCTCTCGTCGGCGCTCATTTTTTCTACTACGCGGGGTGGGCGGATAAACTTGCCTATGCGTTTCCCTGTCGGACACCGGTTCCGCTCGGTGTCGCCGGGCAGATTATCCCGTGGAATTTTCCGCTCCTCATGGCGGCGTGGAAGATCGCCCCGGCATTGGCCTGCGGGAACACGGTCGTCCTCAAGCCGGCCGAGACGACCTCGGTCACGGCAATGCATCTCGCGGAAATCTTCCAGGAAGCGGGTTTGCCGGCGGGAGTCGTGAATATCGTCACCGGTCCCGGAGAGACCGGTGCCGCCCTCGTCGGGCATCGCGGCATCGACAAGGTCGCTTTCACCGGATCGACCGCTGTTGGCAAAGAAATCGCGAGGACTCTGGCCGGGACCGGTAAGAAGCTCACCCTCGAGCTCGGAGGCAAGGCTGCGAACATCGTTTTCGAAGACGCGCCCATCGAGCAGGCGGTCGAGGGAGTCATCAACGGGATCTATTTTAATCAGGGACACGTTTGTTGTGCGGGGAGCCGCCTGCTGCTTCAGGAGTCCATTCACGATGAATTCGTCGCCCGTTTGCAGCGCCGTATCGAGACCTTGCGTGTCGGTGATCCTCTCGACAAGAACACGGACATCGGAGCGATCAATTCGCGCGAACAACTCGGGCGCATCTCGGAACTGATTGGATCGGGGATCGAGGAGGGAGCGCTGTTGCACGAATCGCGTTGCGACCTGCCGACGGATGGCTACTGGTGTCGCCCTTCCTTCTTCACCGGGGTGACCTCGAGTCATCGCATCGCGCGTGAGGAGATCTTTGGACCGGTGCTCAGTGTCATGACTTTCCGCACCCCTGCCGAGGCGGTGCAGCGGGCGAATGACACCTGCTACGGACTCAGTGCCGGGATCTGGACGGATAAGGGCAGCAAGATTTTCAAAGTCGCCTCGCAGCTCAAGGCGGGAGTGATCTGGGCGAATACGTTTAATAAATTTGACCCGACGAGTCCCTTTGGCGGCTACAAAGAGAGTGGATTCGGTCGCGAAGGCGGGCTGCAGGGGCTGATGGCCTATGTCTCGCTGGTGTGAGGGAAGTCGCGGGACTCCGTCCTCAGATATTCTCCGGATACAACTCCAAGTTCGCCACTTTGCGGAGCTTTTCCATGAGCTCTTTCACGGTCTCTTCGGTGCGCTGGCTCTCGAGGTGGTTCCGGATCTCGTCGGCGACCTCCTCGTAGGTGACGGGGCGTTCCGCCTGCTTTTCGAGGACCTCGGCGATGTGCCAGCCGAGGCGGGTTTTGAAGGGTTCGCTGACTTGCCCGACGGCGAGGGCGAAGACCGGATCGGTGAAATCCGCCGGCATGCGGGAGCGGGAAAACCAATTGAGATCGCCTCCCTGATTATTGCTGCGCGCATCTTCCGAATGGGCTTTGGCGAGGGCTTCGAAAGTGCCTTCCCCGCTCTTCAGTTTTTGGTGTATCTCGCGGATGAGGTCTTCACGGGCTTTGTCGTCCACTTCCACGGTGCTGATAAAAATATGCCGGGCGCGTACTTTTTCCGGTTCGAAAAAGCCTTCGCGAAATCCGCCTTCGGGGTTTTTCCGATTGGCGTCAAACCAGGCTTTCGCTTCGTCGTTTGTCACGGTGACGCCCGGGGCGATACGCTTTTCGAGCCAGCGCTTTCGCGACCAGATACGGGCCAGCTCGGCCCGGAGGGCTGCTTCACTGAGCATCTGCTTTTCCGCCCGTGCCCTCATATCTTCGGGGGACATAAACTGCGATTCCCATGTACTGACGAACATTGCGATCTCCTCCTTTGGTGCGACATATTTTTCCCCGTCGGCCCACTGCCGGACTAGGATGTCATCGATGACGGACTGGAGCACGGCTCGCTTGATCATCGCGAGATTTTTCTCCGGAATGGTCTCGATCGATTTCCCCCGCTGATAGAGGTGCCGTGTCACTGCGAGATTGAGCTGCTCCTGTGTGACGGGTTCCAGATTGACGATCGCGACCCACTTGTGCAGGGCGGCTGCTTCAGACGAGGCATTGCGCCGACTTGTCATCGCCTGCCTGAGAGGGCCGTGACAATATTTTAGATCGGCGAGGAGATAGAGGACCATTGTCCCGTACAACATCGCTCGCCAGGGGACTTTCTTCATTCCGATGGGGCGTTCAAACCGTCAGCGAACTCGTCGTGCGGAGCCCGAGATTCGCATAGATCTCCCGGGTCGCGTGCGACTTGTTGAGGGTATAGAAATGAATCCCGCTGACTTTGTTCGCGAGCAGGTCGGAGCACTGCTGCGTCGCGTAGTGGATGCCCACTTTTTCGACCCCTTCGGCATCGTCACCGGCACGATTCAAGGCCCGAAGGAGCTTCGCCGGGAAACGCG
>JAGNMT010000584.1 GCA_017991025.1 Verrucomicrobiales bacterium | reverse complement strand
TTCCTCCCGGAGTTCACGGAGGGCGCGCGCAAGGACATCACGGTCGAGCACCTTCTCACCCACACCTCCGGGCTGCCGGACCAACTTGAAAACAACACCGAATTGCGCTCGAGTCACTCGCCGCTGTCAGCATTTGTTGAGGGAGCGATCCGCACGCCACTTCTTTTTGCCCCGGGAACAAATTACCATTACCAGAGCATGGGCATCCTGCTCGCGGCGGAGATCGTCGAACGGCTCGCGGGAACGGCTCTGCCCGAATTTCTCGCGAAAGAAGTGTTTCAGCCTCTGGGAATGACGCGGAGTGCGTTGGGACTCGGTGGATTCAAACTGGAAGACACGATCCGCTGCCAGACCGAGCACGCCGCACCGGAATCAGGTGGTGGCGATCCCCATGCGGCGTCATGGGATTGGAACAGCCCCTATTGGCGGCACCTCGCCGCTCCCTGGGGAGGAGCGCATGGCACGGCAGCGGATGTCGCCCGATTTCTCGATGCTTTTATGAATCCGGACGGCCGGGTGCTGCGTGAGGAGACGGCCCGGCTAATGATTCAGAATCACACGCACGGTCTCGACGTGCGGCGAGGCATCGGGTTCGCGCTCGGGCCTGAGGGATTCGGCAAACAGTGTTCTCCTCAATCCTATGGACACAGTGGATCAACCGGGACCCTTGCCTGGGCGGATCCCGCGACTGACACGACCTGTGTCATCCTCACGTCATTACCCTCGCGCCTCTCCGGCGAAACCATCCTGAAGCCCATCTCGGATGTGGTGTCGGCGTTTTAGCGGACGTGAATGCGGGAGGGTGGAAAAGAGAAATTCCTGCCATCCTAGCCAATGCGCCATCCGGCCTGCCCTTCATCCTATGAAAACGACACTTACCCTCGTCATCGCGCTGCTGCTTTCTTCTTTCCCGGCCAGGTCCGGAGACGCTCCGGTTTTTCAGGATCTTTTTAATGGCAAAGATCTCACCGGCTGGGTGGATGTGAACACGAGCAAGGAAACCTGGAGTGTGAAGGATGGCCTCCTCGTGTGCAAGGGACGGCCCATCGGTGTGATGCGCTCGGCGAAGCAGTATGAAAACTTCATTCTGCACATCGAATGGATGCATCTGGAGGCGGGAGGAAACTCCGGGGTCTTCGTCTGGAGCGAAGGCACCGTGCCAGCGGGTAGACAACTGCCCAAAGGAATGGAAGTGCAGATGCTGGAACTTCAGTATCCTATCCTGCATCCACTAAAAGACGGGACTCCCAACCATCCCGGCTATGTCTCCGGCGAACTCTTCGGAGCGAACGGTCTGGAGGGTATCCCTGACAACCCGCGCGGACGGCGCAGCATGTCATTCGAAATGCGCTGCAAGGGAAAAGGAGAATGGAACACCTACGATGTCGTGTGCGTCGACGGCACCGTAAAGCTCTCCATCAACGGAAAATTCGTGAACGGCATCAGCCAGTCCACCGTGAGAAAAGGCTACCTTTGCCTCGAATCCGAAGGCGCGGAGATCCACTTTCGCAACATCCGTATTCTGGAACTGCCACCAGGGCGGGTGACACCGGAGCAAACCGCGCCCGAGGTGAAGTAACCCGTGCGCCCCTTTCCTCTCACGCATTGCAGTGAGGTGGCACGCTTGAAAAAACGATTTCCTGCCGTTAGTTGGCAAAGGCCTCTTCACCCCCGTATGCACAAACTTCACGATCGGTACCTCACGGGCTTTTTCTGCTTCCTCGCCGGCATCTCCCTCGACATCGAGGCGGCAAGTCCGACATCGGACTCCCCTCTCCAGTTCAACCGCGACATCCGTCCCATCCTCTCGCAGAACTGTTTTGCCTGTCACGGTATCGATGCCAAACACCGGAAATCCGACCTGCGTCTCGACACCGCCGAAGGGGCTTACACCGCGATTGAAGGAGAGTATCCGATCCGACCCAAAGACCTCGCCGGGAGTGAGGTTTGGGCGCGCATCACGAGCACCGATGCCGACGATCTCATGCCGCCTGCCGATTCACATAAACAACTCACCCCGGAGGAGAAGAACACAATCAAACGCTGGATCGAAGAAGGTGCCCCCTATCAAAAGCACTGGTCCTTCGAGGCTCCTGTCAAACCCACGGCGGCCAATTCCATCGATGACTGGCTCTCGCTTCGACTCGCCTCTGAAAAGTTGACATTCTCTCCTGAGGCTGACCGCCCCACGCTGATTCGTCGCGTCGCCTTCACTCTCACCGGCCTGCCTCCGACTCTCGCCGAGGTGGAGACCTTCCTCGCCGACACTTCCCCTCTTGCCTACGAGACGATGGTGGACCGCTACCTGCAATCACCGCACTACGGCGAAGAAATGGCGAGGCACTGGCTCGATATCGCCCGCTACGCCGACACTCACGGTCTTCACCTCGACAACGAACGCACGATGTGGGCCTATCGTGATTGGGTCGTGAAAGCGTTTAACACCAACCTGCCTTTTGACCAATTCACCACCTGGCAACTCGCCGGTGATCTCCTGCCCGATGCGACACCCGATCAGATCACTGCCACGGGATTTTCCCGATGCAATGTCACTACCAGTGAAGGCGGAGCCATTGACGAGGAGTATCGCCATCTCTACGCGGTGGACCGCGCCTCGACTCTCACGCAGGCCTGGCTCGGGCTCACCGGTGGTTGCGCGCAGTGCCATGATCACAAGTTCGACCCCATCTCGACGAAGGAGTTTTATTCCCTTTACGCCTTTTTCTACAGCAGCGCCGATCCCCCCATGGACGGCAATATCGCCAATACGATGCCGGTCATGAAGCTCCCGAGCACGGACCAGCAGTGAGCGCTCGACGCCGCGACCAAAGCGGAAGCGGCCGCTCGCTCAGCCCTCGAAGCGGCGACAAAAGCAGCCACCTATGCGGAACCTGCTCCGACCAAACCGGGATCTCCAGCCGTTGAAATCGAAGACGTTCTTTTCGATGACAGCT
>JAGNMT010000583.1 GCA_017991025.1 Verrucomicrobiales bacterium | reverse complement strand
GTCGCCGATAGCATCTCCGAGCGCGGAAAAGGTGCGACCCTCTGTTACCACCTGGGGCCGGTAATGCCCCAGAACGGGATCCGTTTCGGTGGCTTTCTCCCACTGTTTCAGCCCGATCAATGCCGCTCTCCGGACGGAAATGGAAAGCGTTTTGTCGGCGGCGAGTTGCAACATGGCTGCCGCGTGTTGAGGGGTTCCGCGGCGGTAGCCTGCCGCCACAATTCGGCGCTGAATCGTCTCGGGCAGGGCGGCGGCTTTGGCACCGAGAGCGGCGATCCTGTCACCTGCTTCGGAATCGAGTGCCTTCGTGTCGTAGATGGCCCGGATCACTTCCCGCACGATGAGAGGATCTTTGTCATCGAGAAACTTCGCAAGTTCCGGGCTTTCCTTTGCCCGCAGTATGAGCACGGCGAGAAGACGTTCCTCCCGCGAGCCGGATCCAGCGCGTTTCGCGGCCGATTCGACCGTGGCCAGGGGAATGAGACCACTGCGCAGAGCATGACGAAGCACGATGTCGGGAGTGCCCTCACCATTCCGGCGCGCGCTTGTAAAAAGCGCTTCCGTCACCGCCGCCTCGCCGGGTTCCGCGATTCTGCCGAGGCTGATCGCGGCCAGTGAGCGCACTCTCAGGGAGTCGTCTCTTTCGATTCGGGCGAGGAGCGCTTCTTTTGCTTTCGGGTCGCGCAAATCGCCGAGTACGCGGACCGCATTGGCCCGCACTTCAGGATCGCTGTCTTCAAGGAGTGAAAGCAAAGTGTCCGTCACTGCAATCTCGCGACGTCCTGCCTGACCGAGTCCCCAAATCGCGTGGAGTCGCGGGAACAGGCTGCCCCTGGTTGACGCGATTTCTTTGAGCACTGAGAGGCCGACTTCTCCCCGATCAACGAGGGCGAATTGCGCCGCCTGCCTCACCCGGCGGTCCGGGTGATTCATGAGCCCGCGCAGTTCCCCGATTTCGCGGTCCTTGAATCCGCTCTTGAACAGGGCCGCAACTCGAGCCCCCGCTTCGCGTTGCACCGGGTCTTTTGACGCCACTACCTGAATGGATCCGTTCTCATTGACACTCCAGCCGCCGCCGAAATCGCAGATATATATATTCCCGTCGAAGCCGAGCTCCACATCACTGGCACCGATACCCTTGAATAAATCCTTTTCAGAAGTCGCGTGGTAACCGGCTCCGCTAGGCTCAACTTTAACTGTGAGAATCGTGCAGCCTTCCGAGGGGCCCCGGTAGTTCGCGAGAAGAAAATGATCACGAAGGTCCTCCGGCAGAGATTCACCGGTGAGGTAAGTCACTCCCGACGGACCGCGCGCGACATGAGAGGCCGGCGGGTAGACCCACTGAGGCTGCTCTTCGTTGTAAAGGTCGAACATCCGCTCTTTCACCCACATCGACGCTTCGGGACGGAAATCGCCCCAGTCGAGATGAGTTGCGTAGTGGTGGGCGGACTGGTGTGACATGTTCCAGCCGGAGTCACTTCCCTCCAGTGCATAGACCATGCGGGCGAGGTCCCCGATATCACCGGTGTTGTCGAAGGTGAAAAGATTGCCGTAGTTGTCAAAGGCGAGCTCCTGGGGATTCCGCAGTCCCTCACAGAAAACCTCCAGATTTGATCCGTCCGACTCGCAGCGGAAAATCGCGCCCCGCCCCGCCCCCTGGTGCCCTTTTCCATCTGCCGTATCGACATGATAGCCACGGTCCCCGACGGAAAAATAAAGGCGTCCGTCAGGGCCGCGGGTAATACCGTGAAGGTCATGCCCGATGAAAGAAACGCGGGTGCCGTAACCGCTTGAGATCTTTTCCTCTTTGTCCGCGACGCCGTCATCGTTCGAGTCCGTCAGCTTCCAGACATTGGGAATGCAGGTGAAATAGACCGACCCATCGTCGGCGAGGACCGAGAACCCGATGCCGTCGAGCGGCTCTTTGAAGCGGTCTGAAAAAAGCGTTCGGTGATCGGCGGCTCCGTTGCCGTCCCGGTCTTCAAGCCGAATGAGGCGATCCGCGACGCGACTGAACCAGCCTGCCGGAAAACTGGCCGCGTATTTTTCATACAATTTGGCCCTGTCCTCGACCACGGTCGCCTTGAAGTCGTCCCGGATCAGTTCATTCGCGCCACGCAGGTCAGGCACCCCGAGCCAGAAGCGATTTGCTTCGGCGACATAGAGTCGTCCCTGCGGGTCAAAACCGAAGCTGCCGGGATTCTCCACAAAAGGAAAGGCGACCCAGGTATGGCCTTCGAGACCTTTGTGCTCGATCAAGCCGCGGAAGGTGCCGGGTTGATTCGGCAGGGGCGGGAGTTTGTCTTCAGGGACGGTCGGCAGTTGTTTAAATCGCGACTCCAACTCTGCCGGAGTGATCGCGTGCAGGCATGGGGCGAGCGCCAAAACGAGGCAGAGAAGAAAGAGAGGGCGTCTATTCATGGGGTAATGATTACGTTCGGTGCGCGATTTGGGCAACTTAAGTCTCCACTTACCAATCAAGCGCCGGATTGACCGCTCGCGTCTGACTGGACGGTCATCACTTAGTCGGTGCACTTTTATTGTCAGGAATTCCCGATCGATTCGTCGTAATGGAAAAACCAATCCTGTTCACTGATGAAAGCTATTGCACTGACTTCTGAAACCTTTGATTCCACCCTTGCCGGTACTTCTCTGCCCGTCCTTGTCGATTTCCATGCAGAGTGGTGCGGGCCCTGCAAAATGCTCGGCCCTATCGTCGAGCAGGTTGCCGAGGCGACGGCGGGTCAGGCAGTCGTCGCCAAAGTCGATATTGATGCGGCGCGTGACATCGCGACCCGTTTCAGAATCACTTCGGTTCCGACCCTCATCGTTTTCAAGGACGGGCAACCAGTCGTGGAGTCACGCGGAGTTCAGACGAAAGCGGCGATTGAGTCAATGATCGCCCGGGCGGCCGCAACCACGGAAGCCTGAGGGTATCGCTCACTCGAACGGGTTGATGGACGG
>JAGNMT010000073.1 GCA_017991025.1 Verrucomicrobiales bacterium | reverse complement strand
GCCCTAGCCCTATCGCCACAGTTGAGTAACCCCAGAAATCGCTCAGAATCTGAGCGGAGAAGGCGTAGAGGGTGAGCCAGGCCGTGGCCACTTCGAGTTTCGAAGGGTCCGAGAAACCAAAATCCACAAACTGCGAAAGTGTGTCCGCCAGACAAATCTTCATCGCCAGACCGGCGATGAGGAGGTAGATCCCGAGTTGGAAATCGTCGGCCCGGAATTTCCTTGCCTCCTGCAATTGCGGGAAAAATTCCTTTGCCCGCACAATCGGTCCTGCCACGAGTTGCCCGTAGAAGCACTTAAAGACACTGAAAAGAAGAAAATCCCGCTCCGCGCGAATTTCCCCCCTGCTGATGTCGACCAGATAACCAATCACCTGAAAGGTGAAGAATGAAATTCCGAGCGGAAGCCACAGGCTTCCCGCCGGAATCTCGACCATAATCCCGACACCATTGAGGATCTGGGCGAGAGTTTCTCCCAGAAACGAGGAATACTTGAACCACCCGAGGTTGCAAAGGTTTACGGCTACCGCAAAAGCCGTCACCTGTCGCTTGTTCTGAGTGGAGTCAATCCAGAGAGAGAACCCGTAGTTGACCACAATGACGGCGCCGAGAAGAAACAGGGCAGGCCAATAGAGCCACCCGTAAAACACGAGAGAACCGATCAGCAGAATAATCTGGCGAACACGCTGCCACGGCGACGCCCAGTAGAGCGCCACACAGAGAAAATGCAGCAGGATAAAGGTGACTGAGTTAAAGAGCATCGCCGAAGAAAATAAATACCTGCCGGGAGACCGCAACGCTTAGAGATGATCCGCAAGATCACGCGCCAGCAGCCTGGAGAAAAGGGTTCGGCCCTTCTTGTTTAAATGAGACGGATCGCGGAAGCAATCCCCGGGAATCGCCGCCTGACTGTAATCAAAAACCTGAGTCCCAAAGTGAGAGGCGATATGGCGATAGGCAGCCGCCCGCGTCTCACCTCCTTCCGAACCCGCGACTGCCGACGTCACCGGCGGTGCCACCCAGATTACTTTGATGTGAGAGTCGGCCAGGATCTCAGTCAGTCGCACCATATTTTCAAGCGTTTGATCGCCCGAAAGGTCGCCCGTGGCGTTACCAGCGATTCCATTTTCCGCCGGGGCTGTGACGACAGGGGTAATCTTTGCAAACTGTTCCTTGTCGATTCCCGGTTCCGGTGAACTCATCAACTCCCTGAGCACCCCTTTCCTCTTCCAGATCGCCGTGTCCATCATATTACCTGAATAGAGAGCGATTAGATTGGCAATGGAAGCGGGCCGAAGCGCCTTCCGGTAGGTAACGATTCCAAACCGCTTTGCCAACCCGGTTTGCAACGCTTCTTCCAGACGAGGCCCGAACCCGGATTTCTTTTCCTTCACCTCAGACTCCGTCTTTTTCACTTCCTCTGTTTGAAGCGATTTCGGGGGACTCAAGCCCGGTACCGAAGCCTCAAGGACCACTGCCTCCAGCCCCTCCCGTTGCGACGCCGCATTGGCGAAACGAATAATTCCATTCACATCGATCCCTGCGCTTGCGCCGTTTAAAGTCTTGATCGATTTACCGGTTTGTTCCTCTATCCCTTTCGAAACCAGAGGCCCGTCAATACCGTCGACAAACCTTGAAGTCCCGATGAAAAGAAGTCCCAGATCGGGTGGAGATCTCTCGAAGATCTTAATCCGCATTGAGGTCTTGTCCGACAGGGCTTCAAAGTATTCCCCGCTGTTTCGCACCAGGAACTCAAGAATTCCCAGGGCAAGGAGCAGAAAGGCAACAAAGAGAAGCAAGCGCCGGGTCATGGTGGATCAACCCGCCACTATTCCGTAGCGAATTTTCCTGTCAATCAGTGTCTCATCAATTTACGAAAGCTCCGTTTTGTCCGGAGATGCGAAAAATGACAGGCAGGGTAGTAATCGCTGCAGCATCGCAGCGATGATTACCCCGTTTCAACTCTGCTACGCGATAAATACAAGAAATCCGGTTGCACATAACCGGTGATTTCACTACAACCCGTTGATTAAATTGAGTTGTTTGGCTCTAAACACCTCCCCCCCCTGAGAAAACCACCATCCCCTAACACCCCGTGTCCACCGATCCCTACGCTCACGACCGCTCCCTCATTGAGGAGCCGCCCCTTCAATTTGGCAGGATGTTGAAATATCTCGGCCCGGGATTCATCCTCTCCGCCTCGATTGTCGGATCCGGCGAACTCATCGCCACCACCGCACTGGGATCGGAGGCGGGTTTTGTTGCGATGTGGGTGATCATCGTCAGTTGTCTCGTCAAAGTATTCGTTCAGCTTGAGTTCGGGAAACACGCCATTCATTCGGGTGAAACGACGTTTGAAGCACTGAATCAGCTCCCCGGTCCAAAATTCGGCAAAGGAAGCTGGGCGACCTGGCTCTGGCTCGTCATGATGCTAATCAAGCCGCTTCAAGTGGGAGGCATCATCGGCGGCGTTGGCCTGATCCTCAATCTCCTGGTTCCTTCAGTTTCCATCGGTATCTGGGTCTGCCTGTCCGCTTTAACGGCGGCACTCATGATCTTTCGTGGCCGCTACCAATTTATCGAAAAGCTCTCGCTCCTCATGATAGGGCTCTTTGCGATCTTTACTCTCGCCTGTGTCATCGGGGTGCAATACACCGAATTTGCGATGACTCGCGCCCAGATCATTGAAGGGCTCTCGTTTTGGAACGGGATCCCTATCGCCGTCATCGGCGTCGCCATTGCCGCTTTCGGCATCACCGGAGTCGGCGGCGACGAAGTGATGGCCTACAACTACTGGCTTCTGGAAAAAGGCTATGCCGCCCGAACCGGCCCGCGCGAAGAAACGCCGGCCTGGAATCATCGAGCCAAAGGCTGGATCAAGGTGATGTACTGGGATGCCTTTCTCTCGATGCTGGTCTACACCTTCATGACCGTCGCGTTCTATATGCTCGGAGCGGCAATTCTGCATGCCCAGGGCCTGAAACCCGAGGGTTTCGATACGGTCAAAACGCTCTCCCGCATGTACACCGACTCGCTCGGAAGTTGGGCCGAGATCGCGTTCCTGATTGGGGCTTTCTTTGTCCTATTCTCCACCCTCTTCTCAGCCCTCGCCGCCTGGAGCCGACTATTCTCGGACGCTTTCAGCTCCGTCGGTTGGATGGACTATCACAACCCCGTTTCCAGGGGACGAATGATCGCGATCCTCTCTTTCTTTTTTCCCGCGCTCTGGGCGGTGCTCTTTTTTGTTTTTAAAGATCCTGTTTGGATGGTCCTGGCGGGCGGAGCGATCACGGCCGCGATTCTGCTTCTCGTCGTCGCCGGATCTGTGCATTTCCGGTACAGGCGACTGCCGGCGTCACTGCGGCCATCCGCCGCCTACGACATTGGTTTCTGGATCAGTGTAATATCCATCGTGCTTCTCGCTATTCTGGCCGTCTGGAAGGCCATCGAGCAGTTCCAGAGTCAGGTCTCGTAAGAAAGACATGATTCCCTGTTCGAAATCACGATTTCCCGGGGTATCTCCCCATTTTAATTAATTGCCTCACCCTCTCCGATAATTCGGCTTGTTTCGGCAAACGAGTCTGCCAATATGGGTCCAATATGATTAAAGAATTTAAGGAATTTGCATTCAAAGGGAACCTCGTTGATATGGCCGTCGGCATCATCATCGGCGGGGCGTTCGGAACGGTGGTAAAAAGCCTGGTTGATGACATTTTCATGCCGGTAATCGGACGCATCACGGGCGGAGTGAACTTCAGCAACCACTATCTCGTTCTCAAAGGGGAAGTGCCTGATGGTATGGCGTTGGCGAACGCGTCGAAAATCGACGGAGTCAATCTTCTGACCTACGGGAATTTCATAACGTCATTCATCAGCTTTCTCATTCTCGCTTTCGTGCTCTTCCTCGTGATCCAAAAATTTATGGCAGCCCTCAAGAAAAAAGAGGAAGCACCCGCACCAGCAGCCCCTTCAGAGGACATTTTGCTCCTGACGGAGATCCGGGACCTCTTGAAAAAGCAAAATTCTTGATCACTCTTGAGAAAAATATAAATTTTGTCGATTTTTTTTGCGAAAGCAGTGGACAATTCCTGGGAAATCAGCTAAGATCCCTCTGTTGTTTTCAAGGGTTGTTGTTGCCCTGAGTTTCATTGCTTGGTTGTTGTGGTGAGAGTGTGTTTTCGCACTTAACTCAAATAAAACCTCTCCGATCGCTCGGAGAGGTTTTTTTGTGGCCCTTTCAGTAGGTTCCCGTAACTTCCCCTCCCCTCGTCGCCTCCCTTCATTTCTGATCCCTTTACCTGCCGTGTCCTCACCGCTCATTATTGCCGACCGCACCTTCCATTCCCGCCTCATGCTCGGGACCGGGAAATTTTCATCGAATGAAATCATGCGGGAGGCGCTCGCTGCCTCGGGGACGGAGATTGTAACGATAGCACTGCGCCGGGCCGATCTCACTGGTAAGAGCGACCCTTACGCCAACATCCTCGAATTCATCGACCCTAAACGCTACCTCCTCCTCCCGAACACGTCGGGGGCGATGAATGCCGAAGAAGCCGTCCGTCTCGCCCGCCTCGCCGCTTCAGCCGGTCTCCCCAAGTGGATCAAACTCGAGATTCATCCCGACCCGACCTACCTGCTTCCCGACCCTATCGAAACGCTCAAAGCTGCCGAGATCCTCGTGAAAGAAGGATTCACGGTTCTTCCCTATATCAACGCCGATCCCGTCCTCGCGAAGCGCCTTCAGGACGTCGGCACTGCCACGGTGATGCCGCTGGGTGCCCCGATTGGCTCAAACCAGGGCATCGACACGCGGCGTCAGATCGAAATCATCATAGCCCAGGCCACCGTTCCGGTTGTCATTGATGCCGGAATCGGACGCCCCAGTCATGCCGCAGAGGCCCTGGAAATGGGGGCCGATGCCGTTCTCGTGAATACCGCGATCGCCATTGCCGGTGACCCGATCGCTATCGCCAACGCCTTCCGCATGGCAGTTGAGGCCGGTCGTATCGCCTATGAATCGGGCGGAATCCCCGAAGTCTCTTCCACCGCCTCGGCCAGCAGCCCGCTGACCGGTTTTCTTTTTTCCGGCGACAAGGCCTGATTTTTCCCATGACCGATACGGCACCCAACGAACCTGTGACGGTTGATATCATTCTCCCGATCGACCTCTCCGAAGACGAAACCGCACAACGCAAAGCCATTGGTCGGAAGCTGAAGGTACACCCCGGCCGACTCCGCGGCATTCGGCTGACAAAGCACTCCATCGATGCCCGCAAAAAGGACATCAAAGTGCAGCTACGCTTCGAAGTCGGAGTGGATGTCCCGCTAGCAAACCCGGAGCCGATCCGCCTCGATCTTCCCTCAGTTAGCGCTGCGCCCAAAACGGTCATCATTGTCGGGAGTGGTCCCGCCGGCATGTTTGCGGCCCTGACCGCGATCGAGCGCGGTTGGCGCCCTATCATCCTGGAGCGAGGCAAAGACGCCTCAGCCCGTCGCTTTGATCTCGCCCCGCTGCTTCGACACGGGACCGTCATCGAGGACTCAAACTACTGCTTCGGCGAAGGCGGTGCGGGGACTTTCTCCGACGGAAAGCTCTATACCCGCGCCACCAAACGGGGACCAGTGCGCAAAGTTTACGAAATCTTCGTGGCGCACGGAGCACCGGAAAGGATCCTCGTCGACTCCCACCCGCACATCGGCTCCAACCTCCTCCCGAATGTGGTCAAGGCGATGCGGGAAACTATCAACAACGCCGGAGGCGAAGTCCGCTTCGGGGCCAAAGTCACCGATCTTCTCATCGACGGCGGTGCCATCCGCGGAGTCGTCATCAATGGCAGCACTGAACTCACAGGCGATGCCGTCATCCTCGCGACAGGACACTCAGCCCGGGATGTCTATCGATTGCTCGTGGCGAAACACATTCGCCTCGAGCAAAAGGCGTTTGCCGTCGGTGTTCGAATCGAGCATCCCCAGTCGCTCATTGACAGTCTCCAGTATCACTATGAGCGGGGACTCGAACGCCCGCACCTGCTCCCCGCAGCGAACTACGTCCTCGCCACCAAGGTCCGCGACCGCGGGGTTCACTCCTTCTGCATGTGTCCGGGCGGGTTTATCGTACCCGCCGCCACCGAGAATGACGAAGTCGTCGTCAATGGCATGAGCCTTTCCAAACGCGACTCTCCTTTCGCCAACAGCGGTATGGTCGTGACCGTCGAGCCGGAGGACACCGCAGATTTCGAAGAGGAACACGGTGTCCTTGCCGGAATTGCCTTTCAAAAGCACCTCGAGCAGGTCGCGAAGCAGGCTGGCGGTGGTGGTCAAGTCGCCCCGGGGCAGCGGGCCCTCGATTTCTTTATCCGCCGGGACTCCACCGACCTTCCCGAGACGAGCTACAAACCCGGACTCAAAGCCGCGCGACTCGACGAATTGATGCCGCTCTTTATCGTCTCGCGGATGCGTGAGGCCTTGAAGATGTTCGGCAAACGGATGCCGGGATATATGGGCGAAGAGGCCAATCTTATCGGCTTCGAAACGCGGACCAGTTCGCCGGTTCGCATTCCCCGCGATCCCGAAACGCTGCAACATCCGGACGTGCGCTCACTTTTCCCCTGCGGTGAAGGTGCCGGATTCGCCGGGGGCATAGTCAGCGCCGCCCTCGACGGTATGCGATGTGCCGAGGCTCTGGTTTGAGAAGCTCCTAGCGCTTCGACGCAATCTGCCGCATACGGTCAACACTATTGGCGAGAGCCTCGAGATGCTCACGAGTCAGGCGAAGCGTTTGATTCAAATCATTCAGCGCTTCGCAGGCGTTCGTGGCGTGAAGATGATGGAGGTGCTTCTCGTCTGTGACAAAGGCGACGACATTATCCGCACCCTCGCCCGTTTCGCCCGAATCTACCTCTGATTGAAAGGGTTTCATGGCATTCTCAAGGCGACTCTGGATCCGCAACACTCTCTCGGAGACCTGTAGCTTGAGTTCTTCGGCATGGCTCACAAGCTTCAACTCCAATGTCGCCAGACGTGCCTCGATCATTTCGACTCTTTCTTTCTCAGTAGTCGGACTGCCATCGGCCCGCAACGAATGACGATTAGCGTCCGGGGACGGCCTCGCGTCGGATAGGGAAGAAAAAGGAACACGAATCATCAGAGTAAACAGACTTTAAGGATTTTACCAAAAATTTCATAGATATCAATAATTAAAGCATATTTAGTAAATTTTACTGAATCCCCACTCGCTTGACTTCCACACGATCCATCGGAAGATGCCGTCAAGGAACCCCCTTAACTTCAGATCCGAAACACTTGATGAGAATTGCCTTCTTGACCGCCGGGGGGATTGCCCCCTGCCTTTCCGCCTCAATCGGGGGCCTGATCGAACAATACAATAAGCTCGCCCCGGACGCCGATCTCATGGGCTACCTGAATGGCTATCAGGGGCTTCTCCTCGGGAACTCCTACCACTTTCCGAAGCAGATCCGCGAGAAGGCCGCCATTTTCTACAAATTCGGCGGCAGCCCCATCGGAAACAGCCGGGTCAAGCTGACGAACGTGGCTGATTGCACCAAGCGCGGCCTCGTCAAACCCGGTGAAGATCCGCTCAAAGTCGCCGCCGAGAGGCTTCAGTCGGACAAGGTCGATATTCTCCACACGATCGGGGGTGACGACACCAACACCACCGCCGCGGACCTTGAAAAGTATCTCCGCGACCACGGGTATAAGCTCACCGTTGTCGGACTGCCCAAGACAATCGATAACGATGTTTACCCGATCAAACATACACTCGGTGCCTGGACGGCAGCTCACCAGAGCGCCCGCTTTTTCCGCAACGTCGCGAACGAAAACACGACGAGTGCCCGCCAGCTCATCATCCACGAGGTGATGGGACGCCACTGCGGCTGGCTCACGGCGCGTGCTGCCTACGACTACCACGAGAGTCTGCACCAGTATGACTGGCTCCCCGAGGCCCTCCTGCACCAGTTGCGCTGGGACGTCGATGCGGTCTGGGTTCCGGAAATGGAAATCAACATGGAGGAGGAAATCGACCGTCTCAATATTAAGATGGACGAACACGACAGTGTGAACATTTTCCTAAGTGAAGGTGCCGGTCTCGACAACATTGTCGCCGAAATGAAAGCCAATGGGCAGGAGCCCGCGAAGGACGCCTTCGGTCACTACCGGCTCGACTCCATCAATGTGGGACAATGGTTTGCGACTCAGCTCAAGGACAGGCTCGGCGCAGAAAAATTTCTCGTGCAGAAGAGTGGCTATTTCGCCCGCAGTGCCGCACCAAATGACGATGACCTCGAACTCATCAAAGCAAGCTGCGCCCAGGCCGCGAAATCCGCCCTCGAGGGTGTCAGCGGTGTCGCCGGTCTCGACGAGGACAACGGTGATATCATGAGCACGATCGAATTTTCCCGCATCAAGGGTGGAAAGCCCTTCGACATTGACGAGAGCTGGTTCACGAATCTGCTCGAGGAAATCGGACAGCCGAAAGGGCGTCGTATTGACGCGCATTGATCCTCTGCCCCAGGGTGGAGGTGTGGGGTCGGTTCATTCACCGAGTTTAGCACCAACCGTTTTGAGCGCATCGACCAGTACCCGGGTCGGTGTCGGCACTTTGCCACGCTGCCAGAGTAAAAAGAGATCCCATCGCGCTCCGCTGTCAGAGAGTGGGACAAAGGATACGCCGGGATGGCTGTAACTCCGGAAGTAGTCCGGCAGAAGCGTCACGGCGGATCCTGAAACGACCTCGGAAAGAACCTCCGTGATGCCATCGATGATCACGACAAAGCGGGGTTTGAATCCGGCCGAGTGGCAAAGCGAATTCATCCAGCGATTGCGACCGGGCATTTGATCCTCGTCGATACCGATGAAGTCTTTGTCCTTCAGGTCCTTGATCGCAAGACTTCGCCGCCCGGCAAGAGGATCGGACGAGGCCAGCGCAGCACAGACCCTCAGGGAGGAAAGTCTGGTGCTGTGAAAATCCTTCGTCGCGGCGGCCCCTTCCTGGCCGATCAGGGCAATGTCGATTTCACCGGCACGCAGGGCATCGATCTGTTCCCGCGGTGACATGTCGTGCAACTTCAGCTTCAAATCCGGATGCGACAGGCGGAGCCGCTCCAGGGCGGGGGTGAGCACCGACTGCCCGGCCGAGACGAGATAGCCGATGCGCAACTCGGATCGCAGACCACGCGCCTCCCGGCGCACGTCGGCGAGAGCCGCTTCGTAGGACTGGAGCACCGGGGCCATTGCCTTGATCAAGGTGTGCCCCAGACCCGTCGGCTTCACGCCGCTGCTCTCACGCTCGAGCAAACGACCGCCGACTTCGTCCTCGAGGGATTTGATCCGCCGACTCAAGGCCGGCTGAGTGATACGCAGCCTCACCGAAGCCCGGTTGATACTTCCCTCCTCAACGACCACAAGCAGTGCGCGAATCCGATCGATCATACCTCAAACGCTATGCATTTCATGCATAACCGCAATGTCAATATTCGCATTACCCGCCATCCCGGGTTTGAGGCAATTTCCCAAACAATGAAAGCACCCGATCTCACCACCCGCCCTCCCCGCAGCCCCCGCGTCCGCCTTGGCGGTTATACGATCCTGCCCCGACTCCTCGACAAAGCCCGCGCCGTCATCGCCGGCACCGCCGGAGAATACAAATACAATAACCCGAATGACGGCCACTTTTTCCGTTTCACCGGCATTACTCCCGAGGCTCTCATGGAGCATGTGAAAACCGGAGCCGGAGACTGGGAGATACTGCTATGGGTGAATGAAAAGGCAACCCACCCGCGCACCAGTCTGGAGATCAGCCAGTGGGCCGACTGGACCGAGGCAGTCTCGTTCAACGATGTCGAAATGCGCGAATGGTTCACCGACCAGATCAAGCGGCTCAATCCCGCCCGGGAAGACCTGCGCGGCACTTTTGACTATCTTGATCTTGATGATTTCGTCAGCTTCGGCGGTGTGGCATAATTTCCTTCAACTCCCCTCACCATGAATCCTCGACCACCCCTGCCGCCCTTCACCGAAGAATCCGCCACCCGAAAAGTCCAGGCGGCTGAAGATGCCTGGAACAGCCGCGATCCGGAACGGGTTTCGCTGGCCTACACGGAGAACACCGAGTGGCGAAACCGTGATCTCTTTCTCAATGGCCGCGCCGAAGTTGTCGCGTTCCTCAAGGCCAAGTGGATTCGCGAACAGGACTACCGTCTCAAGAAGACGCTCTGGGCGTTCACCGGCAATCGAATCGCGGTGCGCTTTGAATATGAATGGCACGACGACGGCGGGCAGTGGTGGCGCAGCCACGGCAACGAGAACTGGGAGTTCGACGAGCACGGCTATATGGCCCGCCGTTTTGCGAGCATAAACGATCAGCCGATCACCGAAGCGGACCGCAAATTCCGCTGGGAAAGAACCTCCTGAAGCACCGACATTATGGCCGACCGCTTCATGCACACGGTTCTCACGCCCGCCGTCCTTGACGCGGAGCGGCACTATTACGGGAGAGCCTATGCCACCACGGACGAGGCCCCGGAACCCGAGGCCCTAGGCGCAGACGAAAGCGCCTTTATTGAAAGCCGCGACAGTTTCTACCTCGCCACGATCACCGAAAACGGTTGGCCTTACGTTCAGCATCGCGGCGGACCGGTCGGGTTTCTTCGCGTGCTGGGACCCCGTCAGATCGGCTTTGCCGACTACGGTGGAAACCGCCAGATGATCAGTGTCGGAAGCCTCTCGAAACAGGATCGGGTTGCCCTCTTTTTAATGGACTACCCGAAACGCGAGCGGGTCAAAATGCTCGGCCACGCCCGCGTCTTCGACGCCCGCGAACATCCGCTCCTCGCCGACAAAGTCGCTCCTCCGTCCGGCCACGCCGCGAAAGTGGAGCGCATCTTTATCATCGACATTCTGAGCTACGACTGGAACTGCCCCAAGT
>JAGNMT010000072.1 GCA_017991025.1 Verrucomicrobiales bacterium | reverse complement strand
GGCGTTGCCCAGTCTGACATCCTCCACGGTGGTGTCACTCTCAGCGTTACTTTCTAAGAAACGCTGAAGCAAAGGATTTAAGTTTTACTTATTACCTTGGTGTAAATCGCCCTCCCTCACGGGGGGGCGATTTCTTTTTGTACCTATGGCTCGCGAATGGATCCATGAAGCTTCGCATCGATGGGCTACGAGCGATTCCTCTCTCACCAGTCTGGTGTCAGTCGGGACGCCGTGTCGAGTGCCGATACGGGCTATCGCGTAAGGATACCGCATCGGAATTCAGGGAAAATCCCTGTCATTTATTAAGTTGTGTTAAATAAAAGTAAGCGGTAACATCAACCAATTCATCCCCCTTTGCAGACATGGCTGAATTTGTATTTGCAGACGATTATCGACTCGGTCGGAACGGTACGCGGCAGTTCTATGAACTGTTTCTAAAAGGCTATATTCACAAGCACAACAATCTCATGGGTGTCATCCAGGGGTTCTCGAGCCTGATCCTCTACGATGAGAGCATCAACGAAGAGGTCCGGGAGAGTGCCGAGCAGATGCAGTCCTCGGCAAAGGCGGCGACTGAATTAAATCGCGACGTTATGGGCGCTTCGGGTTGCGGTCGTATCGACATGGGAACTGTACGCTTTAGCGATATCCTGCCCTACTGGAAGAGCAAAGCGGAAGAGATATGTGGTGCGGCGAGGGTGAACTTCGCACTCCACGCGCGGGAAAATCTCCCCCATGTCACTGCTGACTCCGGCAAGATGGGAGAACTGCTTTTTCATCTCATCCGAAACGCTGCTGAATCCGCGGCCGATTTTCCTCAGGGCTCTGTTGCGATTGATATCTTTCCTCCGGGAGAAGCAAGCCCGGGGACGAACGTCGATCTTTTTATCCGCAACACCAGCGTCGATCTCAACACCGACACCGTGCGTCGATTTTTCATCCCCTTTGAAACGTCGAAGGGGAGTGATCATTTCGGGATCGGTCTAACTACCGCCGCCGTTCTTGCCGGTGACATGGGCATGCGCCTCGGCCTTCGCTCCGCCGAGGGAACGATGACGACCTGGCTCGCGGTTCCGGCCGAAGCGGGTTAACCTAAATCCGGGTTTCAGGTTCCAAGTTCCAAGTTCTCTGAATCAGGGTGTTACGAGACAATGCCAGCACACTAAAAAGGCGAAGGAGGCCACGGTCACAACTCGTTGGCTTTCTTAACGTGAAACTTTGAACTTTAAACTTGAAACAGGGTTTTAGGCT
The DNA here is from genome assembly GCA_017991025.1 of Verrucomicrobiales bacterium. Classification (GTDB taxonomy): domain Bacteria; phylum Verrucomicrobiota; class Verrucomicrobiia; order Verrucomicrobiales; family DEV007; genus Arctic95D-9. The sequence goes on along the minus strand of JAGNMT010000072.1, from coordinate 9,785 downwards.
CAACCGGTAAAAAACCGTTTCGCCTTCTCGAAAAAACTTTCTCCGACGGGGTGGTTTTTTTCGGTAACGGTTTGCGCAAACTCCTGAAGCAGTTTCTCCTGGTCACGACTGAGCTTGACCGGTACTTCGACCTGAACATTAACGAGAAGGTCTCCCTTGCGACCGGTTTGCAGATCGGGGATTCCTTTTTCGCGAAGCCGGAACGAGGTATTCGTCTGCGTTCCCGCTGATATTTTAACCGAAGCCTTGCCATTCAAGGTCGGCACCTGCAATTCCCCGCCAAGTGCAGCGAGGGTAAAAGGAAGGGGGACCTCGCAGTAGAGATCAGAACCATCACGCTCAAAAACTTCGTGTTCTTTTACGTGAACGACCACATAGAGATCTCCAGCCGGGCCGCCCCGCTGTCCTGCCTCTCCATGGCCGACCGAGCGGAGGCGACCGCTGTCGATCATACCGGCGGGAATCTTCAGTTTAATGCGGCTGCTTCCTTTTACCCTCCCCTCGCCGGAACATTCCTTGCAGGGATTTGAAATGGATTCGCCGCTTCCGCCGCAGGAGGGACACGCTTGCTGGACCTGAAAAAAGCCCCGGCTTGTGATGACCTGCCCGACGCCACCGCAAGTGGCGCAGCTGCGTACGTTCGCCCGGCCTCCCTGGGCTCCGCTGCCCGTACAGGGCTCACAGGGTACGAGGCGCTCGATTTTAAGCTCTTTCTCTACGCCTTCGGCCGCCTCTTCGAGGGTGATCTGGAGATCGTAGCGGAGGTCCGATCCGCGTTTGCGACGCTCGCCCCGCGAGGCTCGCCCGCCACCTCCGCCAAAAATCTCCTCAAAAATACTCCCGCCACCCCCGCCGCCACTGAACACTTCGCGAAAAATATCAAAGGGATCTGTTCCCCCGAATCCCCCGCCTGCCGAAGGCCCCGTTCCCTGGCTGAAGGCACGGTGACCGTAGCGATCGTAGGCAGCTCGCTTCTGATCGTCCATGAGGACTTCGTATGCCTCCCCGAGTTCCTTGAATTTCTCTTCTGATTCCTTGTCGTCGGGATTCTTGTCGGGGTGATACTTCACCGCAAGTTGACGGTAGGACTTCTTGATCTCCCCGGTCGCAGCATTGCGGCTTACGGACAGGACTTCATAATAACAACGCTTTTCCATGTCAGGTCTCTCGATGCGGAAGACGGCCTCAAGGCCGGAAAGAATCAGGATGCGTCGCCGGGTCCGGAGGAAACGACGACGTTGGCAGCGCGAAGGACACGTTCTTTGAGACGATATCCCCGACGCATCGTGTAAACGACATGACCCTCGGGTACCGTGTCATTTGGTTCCTGTTTGAGGGCTTCATGGATATTCGGGTCAAAAGCGACCCCGTCGGCGGTGATGATTTCGACCCCCTGGTCAGAGAGAAAATCTCCAATCTGTTTAAAAACCATCGACATTCCCTGAAGAATAATGGACGACTCACCTTCGGCGGCAGACGCCGCTTTCAAGCCCATCTCGAAGTTGTCGATGATGGGGAGCAATTGCTCCAGAAGCGAACGATTGGCGTACTGGATCGCCTCTGACCGCTCTCTCGCCATACGTTTACGAAAGTTGTCGAGGTCTGCCTGAGCGCGGGCGGCGACATCTTTCCATTTCTCGAGCTCATTAGTCGGGTCCGGTGCCTCTGCGGGTTCGACCGGTTCCGGCACGTCTCCTCCTTCGCCGCTGGCGAGCTCTTCGATCAATGCGTCACCGGCATTAAATTCTACCGGATCGAAACCCCCGTTGTCTTGTGTATTTGTCATTCTTGCCGAAAATCGTGAAGCGCCCCGATAAGCTGATACACCTGCGAGGGCGCGGGGCGGGACTATTCACCTTTTCTCGATGGCAATCAAGGTGATGTCGTCAGTTTGAACCATTCCTGCGGAAAACCGGGTCACTTCGGCCGTGATGAAATTCACGAGATCCTGAGAAGATCGATCACAATTCTCAATAATGAGGCGGGAGAGCCGCTCCATCCCGAACTCGTCCCCTTCGGCGTTCTCGGACTCGATAATCCCGTCGGTGTAGAGGACAAGAATATCGCCCGACTCCATCCTAAAGCGGTAGTCTTTAACCGAACGCTTAAAAACGGGGCCTTCATCGATCCCGGCAGCCAGTCCCTGTGTCTCAATCACTTCAGTCGTTCCGGTGGCGCGACGAAAAAGAATCGGAGGCTCATGGCCGGCCCGCGCCATCGTGATTTCGTTCGAACCGCGCTCGAGGATCAGATAGAGCAGGCTGACAAACATGTCTTCGCGGATGTCCGGGAAAATGGAATGATTCACCGCATGGAGAACAGAGGCCGGGGACAGATTTTCGGGTGCCCGGCTCCGCAGATTCGACCGGCACATGGCCATGATGAGAGAGGCGGCAATGCCCTTGCCGCACACGTCGCCAATGGCGATCCCGTAGCGATCTTCATCCACCCGGATGTAATCGTAATAGTCTCCGCTCACGAGCCTGGCTGCCTTATACTCGGCGGCAATTTCATAGTCCGAAAGGGCAGGGGCGGAACGGGGCAGAAGCACCCGCTGAATCTCACTGGCCTGCGTCAACTCGCGTTCGAAACGACGCTTTTCCGCCGCTTCGACGTGGACGATGGCACTGCCGAGGGCGAAGGAGCTCTGCTCCGCAACACTTCCGAAGACTTCCTCATCGTTAGAGCTAAACGGTTCACCGCCTTTGCGAGTCACAACGAGGACGCCGACGGCCTTGTTCGCATAGATCAGCGGAGAGGCGAGGAGACTCACGTCCCGGTGAAAGACGCTGGATTCAGCGGCAAAATCCGGATGCTCGATCAAATTAGCAACACAGACCGTTTTTCTATCTTTGATCACCCGGCCGATGAAGCAGGTGCCGGGAACGAGGGTTGAGAGACGGATAAAACTCCGATACTGGTTTTCAGCATCGGCGAACTCTTTTTCGTTCAAAATCTCGACGGGCACCGGAAGGACCGGGGCGGTGTTGGGGGATTGGTAAACAGGAACGAGTTGACCGGTCTCGCTATCGAGGAGATAGAGCACCCCGGCGTCGCCGGAAATCACATCCGCGACCCCATCGACGACGTAGCGATGCATCGTAACAGGAGAATGGTCGGCCTGCAGCTTCTCTCCGAGGCCGTGGAGAAAATTAAACATCCGGCGCTCTTCGATCTGGATTGCGTCCCGCTCCCGGGCAACCCGCTCGACCATGCGTCGCTCCTTTACCCAGATGTAAACCGTAGTGGCTATTGACAGCACAAGGAGGAAGGCATACACGAAATGTTCCATGAGATGCCGACCGTCCGGCCTACCTGTCCGCCGGCTGCGCCTCCAGTTCAAGTCGGAGAAACTCCACGACATCGCAAAAGCGACCCCGGTTTTCCTCGTTGGCTGCAATCAGGGCCTCGTGCGCATCAAGAACAAACTCAGTGTGCTCAGCCCTGCTTAAACAGGGACGACAGACCGGTTTTTCAAGATTCTGCGCGACCAGTTTCCGCTCACGCTTCCATCGGACTCCTTCAAGATCGATCTTGATCAATTTGTCGAGACCCAGCTTGCAGATCGACTTGGCATTGCGTTCCCCGGGGTTGATGATATCGACACCGCCACAAGCGCCGGACTCAGAGACCCGCGAAGCAAGTCGATAGAGCATGCCGATAAACGTGGAATCGATCCCTTTGCCATCTCCGAGGTCGATCACAAAACTGCGCCACCCCCTTTCGAAACGACTCGTGAGAAACTCCTTGATACAAGGGGCAATCTCGTGATTGGCCGATCCGACGACCTTTACCCAGGCCACCGACCCCAGGCAGCCTACTTGAATGGAGCCTTCGGCACTCACGTGTTTGAATGTTTTCTCTCGCCGATAGCTCGCGGCCCGGACGGAATACCGTCTTGAGGAACCCGCCTGATCGGGACCTGACGGAGGGAAATAGGGACATCAGCCTGATGACTCATGCGTCTTTTTCGTAAAATTACTGCCAGAGATAGGATTTGTATTCCGCGACGACGGTCCCGTTCTCAACAATAGAAGCTTTCCACTGAGTCACCTTCCCGAGATCGTGATAGGTGTCACCCGTGACTTGAAACTTCGTCACATTGCTGCGCTTTGGCTCAGCGACGAGAGTTTCCTCCATATGCACCTCAGACCCCGTCTTGCCCTGCCGATACTCCAAACGCACCGTGACGGGGGATTTACTCTCGGTTTTCCAGAAGATCGTGTAGTAATTTCCCTGCTTGTCCCAATACTCGGAAGATTCGATCGCACCGCGGGTATACCGAAGTTGTTCGAACTCCAGCATTCTGTCGTCGGTGGCCATTGGAGCCTCATTCTGAAGGTGATACGGGTTCACCTTCGTAATGGTCACGGGCCCGCTGTCGGTCGTGGTACAACCGGAACAGAGTAATAAAGCGCCGATGGCGCTCAACTGAAAAAGTCTCGTAAATCCCGAAATCATCCGAATGCGTAGGAGGGGAGTAGCTTTCGTTCGCTTGCCGATCTTGTCACGTGGAAAATCGGCGAAATGTTCAATAACATAAGCTCGATTTGCCGGAGTGAAAACGAAAAGGTGAGCTTTCGAGGCGGTTCTTCGCCGCGAAAGAACTGTCCACGAGAGCAGATCAGGCTCGATCTTGCTTCTTAACCCTTTCCCAAGCGGCGTCCATTTCTACCAGAGAAGCTTCTGAGAGACTGGATCCGCCGTGCCTCAGGTCATCCTCGACCGCCCGGAGTCGCCTCACGAATTTTGCATTTGCCTCAGCCAGAAGCAATTCGGCCTCGTGGCCGGCCTTGCGGGCGAGATTGACAACGGCAAAGAGCAAATCGCCAATTTCCTCTGCCATTCTTGTCTCCGACCCCGAAGCAACCGCCTCAACCACTTCGTCGAGTTCTTCGCGGACCTTGGCCATCACCGGGGGCAAATTCGGCCAGTCAAAGCCCACCGTCGCTGCCTTGCGCTGAATCTTGTCCGCCGCCATCAGCGCGGGAAGACCCTCATTGGATTTTTTGATCAAATAACCCTCTTTGACCTCCGATCCAACAGGGTTGGATCCCTCCTTTTCCGCTGCCTTAATCGCCTCCCACTGGGTGAGCACTGCCTCCGGCGTGTCGGCGCTCGATTCCCCAAAAACGTGTGGATGCCGCCGGATCAGTTTTTCACAAATCGCGCCAGCAATATCATCCAGATCAAAACCGCCCTCCGCTGCCCCCGAGGCGATCTCGGCGTGAAACACGGGCTGCAGGAGCAGGTCGCCCAGTTCATCGATGATCTCATCCCGATTCCCGCCGCGAATCGCCGCTGCGACTTCATAAGCTTCCTCGATGAGGTGTTTTACGAGACTTTCATGCGTCTGCTCAGCATCCCAGGGACACCCGCCGGGTGCGCGAAGGAGCCGCATGATGCAGCGGAGCCGGTCAATCGGCGGCATGTCGGCGGAGGGTATTTCGTGGGGCATGGAGTGGGAATAGAAGGTGGACAAACGCGCTTCGGCAGGTTTACTCCCTCAGGAGTGGCATTCATGATAGACTCACGCCTTTTTTCCCCATGGCAAAGCACCGATTTTACATTCCCGCTGCGGCGTGGAACCTCGATCACCTCGTCCTCACCGACGAAGAAGCCCACCACTGCCTCGACGTCATGCGATGCCGTGAAGGCGATCGCATTATTGCATTTAATGGAGCCGGTACCGAAGCCGAGGCGGAAATTGTGGGCAGCGGCAAAGGCAGCGTGACCCTGAAAGTAAAGCTCGTCACCGAGACACCCCGCCCTCCGGCCCTCATCACTCTGGGACAGGCCGTGCCAAAAGGGAAAAACATGGATCTCATTATTCAGAAAGCGACCGAACTGGGTGTCTCCCGCATCGTCCCCCTGCTTTCTGAACGAACGGTTGTTCTGCTCGACGGGGAGGATCTCGGGAAAAAGCAGCAGAAATGGCAACGCATAGCAATCGAAGCCTGCAAGCAATGCGGGCAGAATTGGGTCCCCGAAGTGCAGGTCCCGACAAAAATCGAGGCCTTTGCCAAACAATCGAAGGACCCGCTCAAGCTCATTGCCGCAATCAGCCCCGAGGCCCGGAATTTAAAATCCATCCTCGCGGCCCGCGAACAGGAGCAGATACCCCGCGCCGCCGCCGCGAGTTTGATGATCGGGCCTGAAGGTGACTTTACCCCGGCTGAGGTATCGCAGGCGCTCTCTTTCGGCTTTGCACCCCTCTCGCTCGGGCCCATCATTCTCCGCAGCGAGACGGCCGCGATCTATGCGCTCAGCATCACCGGTTACGAGTTGATGGGATCGTAAATTCTTCATGAAAGAGAATCGGACCATTCCCGTATCGGTCCCATGTCCCTTTCAATTTCCCGCCGTTTCATCAAGCGGATGACCGGCCTGTTTATCGGGGTCCTCCTTCTCGCCGCTACCGGAGTCATCGCTCTCATCTGGATCGGTTCGAGCAAACTCATCACCCCGCACCGGCGCGCCCTCGAACCACGCCATTACGAACTGATCGCTCAACCGGCGGAGTATGGCTTAGACCTCGAACCCTTCATCGTCACCACCCATGACGGGATCGCCCTTTCCGCAATCCTCGCAACGCGCGCAAAGACTCCCGGCGTCGCCGAAAAAACGCGTCGCATGGCGGCGCGACTCGGTCATGATTTCGACATCGCTGCGCTGCGCCCGATCGGCACCGTTGTTTTTCTCCACGGTCGCAGCGGGTGCAAGGAGGACATGCTCAACCTCGCCCAGCGCTTCGTCGCGGCCGATTACCGCTGCCTCGTCTACGACGGTCGCGCCCACGGCATGAGTGGAGGCAGCGTCTGCACCTTCGGTCATAATGAAACACACGATCTCTCCGCCGTAATCGACCAGGTCTCCGGACTGCTCAAAGCGCGCGGGGAAAACCCCGGACAGATCTGTGCGGTGGGGAATTCACTCGGAGCCTCTGTCATTCTCCAGGCTCTCCCGAGCGAGACCCGCATCGACGTCGCGGTTGCCGTTTCTCCCTTCGCATCCCTTTCCGAAGTGGTGATTCGATCGGCGAAAAACACGTTTTCTCCCCAAACGCCCGAGTGGCTCATCGTGGCCTCGATGTGGGCGGGAGGCCAACGCGCCGAATTCGATCCCTTCACCGTTTCTCCCTTCCGCGCCGTGAGAGTCACGACGACCCCGGTTTTTTTCACCCACGGTGCCCTCGACAAAGTCATTCCGGTCTCGCACTCCGAACGGCTGTATGCCGCAGCCCCCGAGCCGAAAAGGCTGCGGGTGGTGCCCAATGGCTATCACTATAACATCCTCGCCGAGGGCGGCGATGCCCTGTATCAGGAGATGATCGAGTTTTGCCTGGACTTGATCCCTTGAGTAAAGAGAGGGACTCTCCGTAGCCCGGGCCGCGCAAAAATGGTGTTTCCCCTGTTCCTCCAATGGTCGTATCATCACAGACCGCCAACTCCCCATGGAAATCACACAGGAACAAATCGAGCGAGCCGCGGACGGCATGGACGTGACTCCCGCCGATTTGAAAAACTTTGTCGCGCTCGGGGAAAAGAGGAGTTTCCCCAAAGGGGACTACCTTTTTCACGAATCGGCCCCGCGGCAGTTTTTCGGGATTGTCTTGAAAGGAAAAATCAATCTTCAACGAGGCCTATCCGGGCGAAACGTGACCATTGCCTGTCTCTCCGAAGGCGCGGTGATTGGAGAAAGCCTCTTCATCGACGAACTCGCCCATAGCGTCTCCGGCCTGGCACTGGAGGATGTCGAGGTCTGGGCGATCACACGGGCAAAGATTGAAGGATTCCGCCGGGAAAAACCGGAGATTTTTTATCAAATGGTGGGGCGGGCGGCTCGCCGTATCAGCCTGCGACTCCGGGAAACGACCGAGATTCTGCTGCATTCCGAGCGGAACCGGAGCATCATCACCGATTACCGGGTCGAGCACGATTCGCTCGGGGAGCGTGAGGTTTCGAACGCCCACTACTACGGCGTCCAGACGACCAGGGCTGTGGAAAACTTTCCTTTCTCGGGAATTCGCCTTTCCCATTTCCAGCATCTCGTCAACGCATTTGCCCATGTCAAAAAGGCTGCCGCTGTCGCCAATGCGGAACTGGGAGTACTCGATCCTGCGATTGCCGGAGCCATCGGTCAGGCCTGCGACCGTATTCTCGCGGGGGAGTTGCACGAACACTTCGTCGTCGACATGGTGCAGGGCGGAGCGGGAACCTCCTCCAACATGAATGCGAACGAGGTCATTGCGAATTGCGCGCTCGAAATTCTCGGTCATCGCAAGGGCGAATATGAATTCTGCCATCCGAACGATCATGTGAACCGCTCCCAGTCAACCAATGACGTTTACCCCACGGCCGTGAAGCTCTCCGTCGTCTCGGCCCTGCACGAAACCATCTCGGCACTCGGGGTCCTGCGAAAGGCCTTTCAAAAAAAGGCGGTTGAATTTGCCGACGTCATCAAGATGGGCCGAACCGAAAATCAGGACGCCGTTCCAATGACCCTCGGTCAGGAGTTCACTGCCTACGCAACGATGATCAATGACGGCATCCGCCGCCTCAACAGGGCCTCGGAGGATTTGCTGATCGTGAATATGGGTGCGACCGCGATCGGAACCGGCTTGAACAGTCCCCGGGGCTACGCCGAACTCTGCACTGCGAGGCTGGCTGAAGTAAGCGGACATCCTGTCACCCTCGCGCAGGATCTTGTCGAAGCCACACAGGACGCCGCCGACTTTGCCGTGATGAGCAGTGCCCTGAAAGTGACGGCGATTCAACTATCGAAAATCTGTAATGATCTCCGCTGGGCTTCCTCGGGGCCGCGGTGTGGCCTGGATGAGATCAATCTACCACCACTGCAACCGGGTTCTTCAATCATGCCGGGGAAGGTCAATCCCGTGCTTCCGGAGGTCGTGAATCAGATCTGCTATCAGATCATCGGCTCCGACCTCACCGTTTCCATGGCGGCGGAGGCGAGCGAGTTCGAGTTGAACATGGCCGAGCCGATCATCGTGTATAATCTTCTCAGCAGTATGATGCTGCTAAAAAATGCCGCCATTGTGCTTGCGAATCGCTGCATCAGCGGCATCACCGCGAATCGTGAGAAGTGCGCGAACTATGTGAAAAACTCCATCGGGATCGTTACCGCCCTCAATCCAGTACTGGGTTATGAAAGATCTTCATCGATTGCCAGGGAGGCGCTCGAATCGGGTCGCGGGGTTTATGAGTTAGTCCTGGAAAAAAAATGGCTCACACAGGTGGAGCTTGATGATTTGCTCAGCCCGGAGAAGATGGCGAATCCGCTGATGCGTGAGCCGCTGTCGGATACGTAAGAGCGTCCTCTTTTGGGATTGCCAAGCGGATGCGCTCCCTTTGTGATGGGGGAATGATACGCCCATGGATGATCTCTACTTTGGTTGCCGGTCTTTTTCTTCATTCTGATTGCCCGGCACAGGAGGTCGCACACAAGAAAGCAAACCATCAATCTCTCGACTGGTTTCCGGATGAGTCAGGGAACCCGCAGCCGACCAAAACTCTTCAGGATTGGGAGAAACGACGCGTTGCGATCATCGCCGGTTTTGAATCCGCCGCCGGAAAACTTCCCTCACGGGACGTGCCCCTCCCTCTTGATATGCTTGTCTCCGAAAAGATCGAGACGGAGACCTACACCCGTGAAACGATTACGTTCGCCTCGGAACCTGGCGACCGAACGCCCGCCTTTCTCTATGTGCCCAAAGGATTGACGCCCGGTGAAAAACGACCCGGCATCGTTGCCCTGCATCCCAC
>JAGNMT010000071.1 GCA_017991025.1 Verrucomicrobiales bacterium | reverse complement strand
GCTCCGAGGGCGCTCCGTTGAGGGTCGGTGACGCCCTCTTCGAAGTGGGACCGCTGGATCGGCTCGTCGCGGAAGTGGCGGTTCCGGCGACCGACGTGTCTCTCGTCACGGCAGGAGCAAAGGTGCGTTTGAAGCTGGAATCGTACGTCAATTCGACGGTCGAGAGTGTGATCCTCCGTGTCGCCCCGAAATCGGAATGGGTCGATGACCGGAACGTCTTCATCTGTGAAGTTGAAATTGAAAATCCCGGTGGTTCGCTGCGGGCCGGTCTGAAGGGCAGGGGCAAGGTCGACGGACCACGCCGCCCGCTGCTCTGGATCCTATGCCGGGACGCCTGGCTGGCGCTGCGCTATCATTTCTGGTGAGTCCGTCATTACTTCTGAGCATGAGTTCCTCCCGACAGATGCCTGACTATGCAGTGCGTGAAATCGAGGTCACCAGGCCCTGCCTTCGTGAGGGATTGCGGTGGACGTTTCAGGAGATCGGCGGCGAGGGTAGCTATCTCCTCGAAGATCCGCTCGCCGGTCGTTTTTACCGCCTCGGCCAAAAGGAATATGAGTTTGCCAGGCGACTTAACGGTCGACATACCGTCGCGGATCTTGTCGCCAGGGCGGCCAAGGGTGATCCGGAAATGGCGTTCGAGGCGGGCGATGCGACGTCCTTGATTCGTATGCTGATCGACTCGGGACTGGTCACGACCGATGACTCGGATCACGCGGAGCGGGTCTGGGATGAGATCAATCGTCCCCATGAATCGAACCGGATGCTCGGGAAGATGAGCCAGTTGATGTTTCTTAAAATCCCGCTCTGCAACCCGGATCGCTTTTTTGCATGGATCGCGGCGAAGTTGGGTTGGGTTGCCAGTCCGGTCTTTGTTGTCGTCTGGCTGGCCGTTGTGATCTGGGGTATTGCTTCGGTCCACAGTGATCGTGAACGATTTGCTGCCCAGATGTCGGGACTTTTTGATTTCGGAAATTTCTGGATGCTCGGAGGTCTCTGGCTCGGGCTGAAGGTATTCCATGAATGCTGGCACGGCCTCGTTTGCCGCAAGTTCGGCGGGGCGGTTCCCGAGGCCGGGGTGACGCTGCTGCTCCTGACGACGCCGTTGGGCTACGTGAATGCCTCCTCCAGTATCGCGTTTCCCTCCAAATGGCAGCGCATCGCCGTTTCAGTCGCAGGCATTTACGGGGAGCTACTCATGGCTGCCTTGGCCGCAATAATCTGGACACGGGTGGAGCCGGGAGTTCTCAGCGGGGCACTGCATCAGGTCGTCGTTCTCTCCAGCGTGACGACCCTGCTCTTCAATGCCAATCCCCTGATGCGATTCGACGGGTATTACATTCTCTCCGACCTGCTCGACATCCCGAACCTCTACGCAAAAGGGCAGAAGGTGAGTCAATGGATCTTTCGCCGCCGGGTGCTGGGAATGAAGAAGGCCAAATTCCCTCTCGCCAAATCGGAGCGCAGGATTCTGATCACGCTATTTGGTCTCGCTGCTGCGATATGGAGGGTGTTAGTGGTCGCTGGCCTTCTTGTAGCCACCGCCTTCCTCTTTAAGGGTGCGGGTCTCCTGCTCGCCGTTCTCGCCGCTGCCATTATGGCGGTGCAAAGTCTTGCCGGAATGGCGAGGTATCTCAAAAAATCAGCCGCGGCGGAGGGACTTCGGCCCGCACGGCTCGTTCTCCGAGTCGTGATGATTGTAACTGCGGCAACTGCTGCGCTATTTTTGATACGGGTCACACCAACCGCTAAAGCGCCGGCGGTGGTGCAGGATGTGAGCGGCGGAACAGTGCGGGTCGACTGCCCGGGCTTTCTGACCAGAATGTTTGTCTCCGACGGTGATCATGTGGAAAAGGGGGACCTATTGGCGCGCCTCGAAAATGTTGAGGCGATGTCTAGGCTGCTTCAACTGGAAACGGAGATCGAGAGAAGCCGCGTCTATCGTGATCAGTTGCTTGAGCGCGGAGATATCGCCGCGTCTCAGGCGGAGTCGGAAAACCTGGCCTCCCTGGAGGGAATCGCGAAGGAGCTCCGCCACTACACGTCGAGCCTTGAACTAAGAGCGCCTCGTTCCGGAACGATCGACGGGCGTCATCTCGATCTTCTGCTCGATACGTGGATCGAACCAGGTCGACTCCTTCTCTCTCTCGCGGGTGAAAATCAAAAAGAGCTTGTTATCCTCGCAGCAGCGGAGGACAGGGAGAGCTTTGAAGAGGCACGTCAGGCAAATCGTCCGGTGACCTTTCAACCCCGGGGCCGCTGGCAGATCTGGCAGGCGGCGCTGAAGAGCACCGTACCACGGGCCAGCCTCGAGGTTCCCCATTTTGCCCTGATCGCTCCTGGGCAGGGCCCCCTGCCGGTGAAGAGAAGGGGAGGAGGAGGCCAACCTTCCAACAAAGATGAAGTTGCCAACAGGGCGGCCAGCTATGAGTTAACCAGGCCTCGTTTTGAGATTCGTGCTGATCTCGCTGAAGAAGCTGATCTTGTCCTTCGTGACGGTGAGATGGGTATGGTCGTCGCGAAATCCTCCGATGCCAGCAGTCTAGGCGCGCTGGGTCTGCGTCGCTTCCGTTTGCTGGTCGATCAACTGATCGAGAAGCACGCCGTTCAATGAGGTTGATGGAAATCGGGAAGTGAAAGGCGGCCAAGGGTCCAGGATAGGTGGTCGCTGAAAGACGGGAAAAACCCGGGTGGGTTAGGAAGGGCATTGTGACGAGACTTTCCGCCAAGTCCAACAAACCCAATCTGGCCATTGGACTCCGAGAGCTGAATATGCGCCGCCGACGGTGAAGATTTCGGATTTGTCATCAACTTCAGTTTAGTCGAAGCTCGTGATTGCCAAGGGCACGGAAACTGTCCCGATATGCGAAAATGTCTTGCTTACCTGATGCCCCGATTGCTGAGCCTTTTGATGCTTGCCGCTGTCCATGGTTTCTCTGATGACAGCGTGCTTCCCCCACTCGCCGTTAAGTACTGTAGTGCCTGTCATCTGCCGCCTGGACCGGACAGCATCACCCGGAAGTATTGGCCGAAGATTTTTGGATTCATGGAGACTTGGACCGTCGAGCGGGGACTTCCTCTCGATAAAGCTGAGTTTGCTGAACTATTGGACTATTATGTCGCAAACAGCCCTGAGGCTTTTGAGCCGGTCCCGGATGAGCTCGAAGAGAGTCTTCTAATGTTTGAGAAGGGCGATGTTGGCGTTGCCTGCACTTCGGATCGTCCTAAAATTACGAATGTGAATATCACGGATCTCGACGGCAACGGGAAGTCTGACGTTTTGATCTGTGATGCCGTTGCCGGGCGGGTTTCGTGGCTTGTGATCGAGGACGGAACGTGGAAAGAGACTTTTCTGGCCGAAGTGGTGACCCCGGTCAAGGCAACGGTGGTGGACTACAATCGTGATGGTCAGAATGATATCGTTGTCGCATCACTCGGCGACATCAGCCCTACTGACGACCCGATTGGGTCGGTCTCGCTTCTCATCAATCGCGGGGATATGACTTTTGAGAGCATGCTTTTGATCGGGGGTGTGGCGCGTGTTGCGGATGTAAAATCGGGAGATTTTAATGGAGACGGAAAGACGGACTTTATTGTCGCGCAATTTGGATGGCGCAAGACAGGCGGACTGTTGTGGCTTGAGCAGGTCACGCCAAAGCTATTTCTTCAACATGAGATTCTTCCTCTTAACGGGGCGATGCAACTTGAGGTGCTCGACTTCGACGGGGATGGTGTTCTCGATTTTGTCGTGCTCTTTTCCCAGGAACACGAGAGTATCGTCCTCTTCAAGAATGATGGATGGGGTGGTTTTGAGAGCCGGATTCTGGCCCGGGCACCTCATCCCGGCTATGGTTCATCCGGATTCCAGATGGTTGATCTCGACAAAGACGGCGATATTGATATCCTCTGTTCAAACGGTGACATGATGGATGAGATCTCTCTCGTCAAACCCTATCACGGCGTCCGCTGGTTTGAGAATACGAACGGAGAATTTCATCCAAAAGAACTTGTACGAATGCCAGGAAGTTATCGTGCGGTTGCTCACGATATGAACGGGGACGGGCACCTTGATGTCGTCGTTTCCAGCCTCAACTTTTACTGGAACGATAACGATTTTCCCAGCTTGATCTGGCTGGAGAACGACGGGCATCAGAATTTCACTCCGCGCAGCATCCTCTATTCACCGACAAATCTGGCAACGATGGATGTTGGTGATTTGAACCACGACGGCATTCCGGACATCGTTGTCGGAGGAATGCATATACCAGGTCCTTTGGGAAGGGATGCTCGGGTGACTGCCATCTTCGGTACCGGAAAAATCCGGGAAAAGAAGCATTAAGAAAAAGCAGAATAAGAGGCTGAGGGGTTTTTCACTGCTCCTAGGCGAAGGGACTAAGCGAAGGGACAATCAATCCGTTGCCGGAAAAGGATTTACCAGCTCCAGTCCGCTCGGAACCGACTTGGGAATGACATGATCCAAATTGCTTGCGGACGGGGCAGTGAGACCTCCCAGAAAAGCAAGCACCTCCGCGACCTCTTCTTCGGTGAGATCAGGGATCGGCTTTAGCGTCTGCGAGAGAGTGCGCTTCACCGCACGCAGGGTCCTGACGTCATCGTGAACGGCCCCGCGGAACTCCGGCTCAAGCTGGGTCTTCTCATAATGGTCGAGATGAGATACCGGGTCGAGGTGATGCCTCACCGCCACTTCCAGGGTCGCGTAGGCACCATTGTGCATGTAGGGGCCGGTCAGCTCGACATTCCGTAATGGCGGCGTTCGGAAAGCATATTTCTGGTCTAGCCCCGCATTGCTGCGGTGAGCGATCCCAAAGTCGGTAATTTCCACGGGATCAGGTCCAGGGCCTATTGGAATGATGCCGATATTGTGGGCGAGTTGGTCGGTGAAAAGCTTGCCGGAATGGCATTCGGCACAACGTGCTTTAGTATAGAAAAGTAGGGCGCCCGCGAGCTGGTGGTCATTGAGGGCGGAATCATCGCCGGCAAGAAATCGGTCAAAGGGACTGTCAAGGAGGGTGAATGCATCTACTTCAAAGGCGGCAATAGCATTGGCAGCATGGGAAAAATGGAGTTTTTCGAGAGCAATGTCAGGGTAGGCGGCGGCAAAAAGTTCACGATAGCCTTCAAACTCAAAGAGCCGTTTCATAAGTGCGGCCCAGATCTGCTCTTCGTTCTGGCGTGGGATCTGGCCGACTTCGTTGGGTTGCCCCGTTGTGGCGGTTTCGCCTTTGGTTCCTCGCATTTCGTCATTGGACAGCACCGGCATCATGGCTTGGGCGGCAAGGACGTGTTTGATGGAATCCGGCATTTCGACCTGGTAGAGGCCCGGAGTCTTCGCGATGCGCATGGCGTTGATGGCAAAGCCGCCATCGACCTTGCGGTGGGCACGGCTGTCCCAGAACATGGTTGTCCAGGCGGCATCACCCCGATTAAAAATGTCGGGTGAGTTGCGGGGGGTGAAGGGATGAGCGGCTCCTGCTCCTTTAAATCCGGTCAGGACCTTCCCCTCTCCCTCGATTTCCACGAGGCTGAAGCCTTGGGGGAGTCGACGGCCCTCGGCATTGTAGGCGAGCGTTCCCACGGCACGGGAGCGCCCGTCGGCGGTCGCCGTCGAGGGATGGTGGCAGGTCGCACAGGACACGTCGCGATTGCCGCCCAGAACCGGATCAAAAAAGAGCGCCTGCCCGAGCTTTAGCAAAGCCTCGTTGCGAGGGGGGGGCGGATCCAACGGGGTCACTTGCTTCGCCGTCAGGAGTTCCCGCAATATGGCGACTTGTGATCTATCATCGTTTCCGAGGGAGATCGTGATTTCCCCGACCATTAAAAGGGAAACCATGATCAGAAGAAAAAGCTGAGATTGGTTGGCTTTCATAATAAGGAGGGCGTCGGAGCGGGGCTTACTTTTTCTCGATAACAAGGTTTCGATCCGTCGCCGTCACCGGGACGTTTTGCTCCGTGCCGTCGGGCCATCGGATCGAGAGTTCGGCGGTTTTTCCCGCAGGGCGAGCGAAGACCAGTACCGCATCGGACTGCGAAAGATAACTGCCGCCTCCGACAACCTCGGCCACTTGGGAGGGAAGGCCCTCCGCCCGCAGGGTGACTCGCGCACCCACTGCCTGTAGATTGCCCTGTTGCCCCACAAGTCGGATGCTCACGGACTGATTGGCCGCTCCGGGACTGGAGGTATTGATGTAAAGTGCCGGAGGCGCATTATTCACCCCGACGAGAAAATCGACGAGACCGTCCCGGTTCAGGTCGCTCGCCCCGAGACTCTTCGCGTCGCCCGGCACTTCCAGCCCGCTTTCGCGCGACCCTTCAGGGCGAAATGGCGCTTTCGGGTCGCCGGTATTGATAAGGAGCTGACTGAGTCCGGAAGCCATTTCCCCAATCTCTTCGGTGGGCGTGAAATGATTCTGAACGACGTAGCAGTCCGGCCTTCCATCGAGATCCAAATCGCGCAGGAGAATCCCGAAGCCAGGCGAGACCTGCGTTATTCGAGGCAGCGCGGTGCGGATGAATCGGCCGGTCCCGTCGTTGAGGAAGACTGAACTGTCCATGCAGTTCGCCTGGAGTCGTAGCGCCGCTTGTAACTTCTCAAAGGGATAGATGCCGGTGAGTTGCGCGCTGGCATAGTTGTGATAGTTCTGAAGTTTGTCAGCCAGCGAGGGCATTGCGAAACTGGCGTCATGAAAAGCGGCGCGTGGATAAATGCGCTTGGACTCGCCTTCCTGGACAAAGTGGGCCTCGACGATGTTGGAGATCCCGGAGTTATCGAAGTCGGTGTAGAAGAGCAGTTCGGGAAAGAGCAACGAGGGCTGGTATTGGGTATTTCGCCCCATATTTGAGGCGACGAAGTCAATATGACCGTCGCCATTAACGTCCCGTGCATCAATACCGGTCCACCAGCCTGACATCTCAAGCCCCTCGCCAATGAGACCGGCGGATTCAGTTGCTTCTTCCAGCTTACCCTTGCGATTCAGGAAAAGCCGTACCGGTCCCCAGTCGGTCGTGACGAGTAGATCGATCCAGCCGTCGTTGTTGACGTCAGTCCAGACAGCGCCGGTGACAAGGCCGCAGTGCTCAAGACCCGGAGCCATGTCGGCGGCGGAGATGTATCGCGCTCCGTTCCGACGCAGGAGGACACTGCGCGGCGGTGCCGGATAATCCCCTGGAATCGAACGGGTTCCGATAAAGATTTCCAGGTCCCCGTCACGGTCCACATCGGCAGCGGCCACTACCCCCGAACTCTCCCTGATGTCGGGCAGAGTGTCCTCCGGTGCGGGTTTGAACTCGCCGCCGCCATGATTGAAATACAGCCGGTCGCGAAGCAATTCATCACCTGGATCGCACTCTACCCCGCCGCTGGCGACGTAGAGATCGAGCAGACCGTCGTGATTGGCATCGACAAAAATGGCCCCCATGTCCTCATGTTGTGCATCTGCTTCCAAGGCGGGCGACGGGAGCGGTGTCAGGACGATCTCTTCCGACCCCGCCGCCGTCTTATTGAGAAAAAGCCGCCCCGGCTGTCCGCCTGCGCCGCCGAGGAAAAGATCGGCGATTCCATCCCCGTCGATATCTCCCCAAGCCTGGCCAGGACCGAGCTGGGAAAGCTTGAAGGTGAGGAGTGGCTGACGGGCGAAATCGTCATATTCGTCCTCCACGTGAGGCTGGTCGTCCAGTGCTAATGAAGGTACAAATCGCGTCTTTCCGGGTGCCATCGTCTTCACCGGCTCCTGCTTCGGGGAAACATCCTCGGGCTCGGTAATCACATGTCGATGATTCACCGCCAGATTCTTGAACTCCTGAACCTGACCGCTCGGCCAGCCCACACGAAGGGTAGTGATCTGTTCGTTTTCCCCGAGCCCTAGATGCACGATCGGCTGGTCCGCGTCGAGATACCCCCCAGTAGGAAAAAACTGTCGGCTGCGGGTGACACCGTCCGGCGTTTCCACAGAGACGAGCGATCCGATGCCGTGACGGTTGCTCTGCGTGCCGCGCAGTTCAACGATGATTCCATTGCCGCTATCGCCGACATTCCGGTAAACACTGAGGGGATCGTCGAGATTACTCACGAGCAGATCAAGTCTCCCGTCACTGTCGAGATCCGCGAGTGAGGCACCGTAGGACATGCCCAGATGGTCCAGCCCCCATGATTGGGAGATCTCTTCGAACTGGAACTCCCCCCGGTTGCGAAAGGCGAGATTCCGTTCACGCCGCTGCGGCGTCGTTATAAAGTAGTCAAAGTGGCTTTTCCCGACGAGATCGTGATGTTTGAGCGGCGGGAGATCGGAGTGATTGAACTGCCCGGGTACACCGTTGGCAAAAAAGAGATCGACCCACCCGTCACTGTCGAAGTCAGCCGCCCGGATCGCCCATGTCCAGTCTGTGTGGGCGACATCTGCCATCCAGGCACCTTCGAGAAAACGGTCGGTGCCGTTGTTAATATGAAAGGTGTTGCGCATGATCTGGTTGACCCCGACCACATTGTCCAGTTCGCGCCGGCGCTGGGCCATTGAACCCATTGACGCTTTCTGCATGTAGTGACTTCGAGGCAGCATGTCGGCTATGACAAAGTCAAAGAGCCCCCGATTGTTGAAATCCGCCTGAGCTGCACCCATTGAGTTCCACGTCGTATGCCGGAAAAGTCCTAGCGATACCTCGGTAAAAGTACCGTCACCATTGTTCCGGTAGAGAAAATCGGGGCTTTTGAAATCATTGCCCACATAAAGGTCCGGCCAGGTGTCGTTATTAAAATCCCACCACGTCGCGGAATTGCCCCAGTTAGGTTCGGTCGTGATTCCCGCAACCGCTGTTGTTTCGATAAACGTGCCGTCTCCTTTGTTGCGGAGAAGGTAGTCAGTGCGCGGCGCTTCCGTGTAAAGATACTCTCCCTCGTCACCCTTCTTGCCTTTTTCGACGCGATACCAGCGCCGCCATTCCTCTGAAACCATCACTTTGCCGTTCTCCTCAACAAGCTTGATGTTGCCGGCAGGGCGGCCGCCTTCGCGATAAATCTGATGAGTGAGCAAATAGCAGTCGAGATGTCCATCGCGATCATAATCGGCGAAGGCGGCCACGACCGACCCGTCGCTGATGTTCAATCCGTGAGCGGCTGCCCGCTCTTCGAAGCGCAACGATTTCCCTCGAGTTCCGCCATCGATGAGCAGATTAATGTAGAGTTCGTTGGGACGGTCGTAGTTACAGACGTATATGTCGAGATCGCTGTCGTTATCAATATCGACAAGCACCGTGTGGACACCCCAGTTGTCCCCCCCCGTTAGCCCGAGCGCTTCCGCGACATTCTCGAAGCGGAGGTCGCCAGTCTGCAGATACAGCGTGTTCGCTCCGGGTCCACTGGAGGCAAACACATCGGGACGGCCGTCGAGATTCACGTCACCGATGGCAACATTGCCGCAGGCCATGCTGGAATAATAGGCCCGGCGCATGGGATGAGCGATGTCAATGGGGACGACAAGATCGATACCGGTTTCTTCCGGAGGAAGCAGCTGAAAAAGCGTCGCGCCTCCGGGCTTGCGAGGTGATACCGAGAAAGTGATCGATTCAATTTCGGCAGCCGGAAGAGGCATGGACGAGATGCCGCCGAGAGCGGTGAACGTGATCAGAGCCCTGATCAGGATTCGGGGGATCTCAGCGTGGTGTTTCATCACTTTCAGGGATTCTCAATCTTGGAAGGGACGGCAGGCTAATCAAATCCTTCTGCAATCTGGGCGTTCAGCAAATCTTCCAAGGAGTTTAAACTGAACATAAATCGCGAGTCAACCCTTCTCTTCTCCTATTCATTTCGACGGGCTGCTAGGAGCCAATTTGTTGTCCACTCGCTGCTGTTATTTTTTCTCCAACGCCCATCTGCAAGGTGAACTGATTTATCTTTACGAGTAAATGGACCAGCTGCGGGAGGGCGGGATGATTGACCTGCTTCTCGACGCAAAGTAGTCGTGAGAAGGCACCAAGTCACCGTCCTGGCCCGTCGTCTTCATTGGTGAGCAAGCGCTCCAGTTTATTCGAACCCGCTACTGTGAAATTGTTCTTGAAGTGCTGGAAATCAACTCCGCGCCCCCTCTGGAATGCGGTACATGATCAAGTGAAGCAAAGCCGTGAACATGCTCATGAGACCCGAAGACCGTTACGAGGGGATCGCGGGTTACTTCAAGCACGGCCACGTTCCTCATGACAATAATAATTAAGCCGAACGCATTCTGCGCACGATGAAGGACCGGGAGAAGATTACCGACATCTTTCGAAGTGACCATCGCGCCAAGGCGTTTTGCGGTCTTCGAAGCATCATCTCACGCGTACGAGAGCAATCGCTCCCGATCCGGGAGACACCCCGTGCCTTGATCCCTTCACCGAGAGATCTCTGTGAAGGGAATTTCATAAGCCGACGGCACCTGAATAGATACAATTCTTCATTTCGTGCCGACGCAAGACCATAAAAACTTGAATTAACATAATTTCTGTAATATTATTTAAAGGCTCCTTACTATTTACGGTCAAGTTCGTCGTTTTTACTTTTCCTCGTTTAGTTTCGTCTCGTTGTAATATGAACAGCCTTCTTAAGCGCATCTTTCGCCGGTCTAAAGAGGCCGGGGAGTCGGTGCCTCTCAAATTTGAAGCGCTTGAGCCCCGGGTTCTCTTTTCCGCTACGTCCGTTGATCCCCTTGAACAATCCGGGTCTGCTCACCACTCACCGCCCCTCGTGCAAGAGGAGGCCCCGGCATTTCTATCCACCGAGAATCCGGCTGTGGCACGCCCGGCTGAGGCAAGCCCGATTGAAGTGACCGCGCCCCCGGGCGGTGCAGAGACGCTGATTGGGGATATTAATGTTCATGCCGCCGACATTGAGTCTCATCAACTCCGGGAAACCGTGTTTATTTCGACCGATGTCGATGATTACGAATATATCGCCGGAAACATTGATCCTGCTTTTGAGGTTTATCTGATTGATTCCGAGAGTGACGGTGTTGAGCAGATCGCCCGGGCTCTCGAAGGCACTTCGGGGGTGGATGCGATC